>JABMMR010000031.1 GCA_013205525.1 Burkholderiales bacterium
CGGCATATACGCAGTGTGAAGGTGGCACTCTACCGCTGAGTTAACGACCCAAATTTACAAATATTTTACACCGCAATATTTCGCCAAAGCGTTTTGCCACCACTTGCTTTATCAATATCGCAGAGCACTTGCTCATGCGCCAAAATTTCTTGGTCATTTGGAAACACGATGGGCAAAATGAAGTTGGATAAATCAACTTTCAATACATTGCCAGAAGAGTCTAAAGACTCGCTAGTATCAATCATCAGTGCATTTTGGCCACGGGTCAAACAAATATAAACATCCGCCAGTAATTCGGCATCTAGCAAAGCACCATGAAGCGTGCGCGCAGAATTGTTGACCCCTAGCCTGTCACAAAGCGCATCCAGTGAATTTCTTTTCCCCGGATAGATCTCTTTTGCCATAGCCAAGGTGTCAAGAATTTTGACAACATGGTTTTGCAGAGCAAGGGAGCCACAGTTTTGAAGTTCTTTGTTGAGAAAGCTCACGTCAAAAGCGGCGTTATGAATGATTAACTCAGCGTCTTTGATAAACCCAAGGAACTCTTCAGATACTTCAATAAATTTAGGCTTGTCCAACAAAAATTCATTGCTGATGCCATGCACCTTTAAAGCATCCTCATGACTCTCGCGCTCGGGATTCAAATAGTAATGAAATGTTCGCCCTGTTAATTTGCGATTGATTAATTCAACACAGCCAATCTCAATGATTCGGTCACCAGCATCAGCCGATAAGCCGGTGGTTTCTGTGTCTAAAACAATTTGACGCATGCTTCTTAATGATTTTCTTTGGCGTGATTGATGGTGTAACGCGGGATTTCAACCACTAAATTTTTTGTTCCCACTAAAGCTTGGCAAGCTAAGCGTGAATAAGGCTCCAACCCCCAAGCTCGATCTAATAAATCATCTTCATCTTCTTGTGCAGGATTGAGACTTTCAAAACCTTCTTTAACAATGACATGGCAAGTCGTACAGGCACAACTCATATCGCAGGCATGTTCAATTTGCAGATGATTTTCAAGCAAAGCCTCACAGATAGAAGTTCCAGGGCTGGCGTGAATTTCTTTACCTTCTGGACAATATTGTGCGTGTGGAAGTATGCGTATGGTGGTCATTAGATGGATTCTATGGTCTTGCCAGACAAAACTTTTCGAATGCTTTCATTCATGCGTAAAGCTGCGAAAGCTTCTGTACCTTTGGCTAAGTCTTCTGTCGTCTTTTCAATAAACACATGGTCTTCTGTCAGCTTGGCTTGAACCGCAGCTTGCATCAATTGATCAATATGAAGCTTTTCATCCTCAGTCAACAAATGTGCATCGGACTGCAAGGCGCTTTGAGTGGCTAAGCACATGCGATCGACTTCAAGTCTCGACTCAGCCAAGGCTCTTGCGTTCTTATCGAAATCAGCCGTATGAAAACTGTCTTGCAGCATGGTGGTGATCTGCTCATCAGACAAGCCATAGCTCGGCTTGACTTCAATTTGCGATTCAACACCGCTGTTGGTTTCTTTTGCAGCCACTGAAAGTAAACCATCTGCATCCACAGTGAAAGTCACACGAATACGCGCTGCACCTGCTGCCATGGGAGGAATACCCCGCAGTTCAAAGCGAGCAAGGCTTCGGCAATCTTTGACCAAGTCCCGCTCGCCCTGAACAATATGAAGAGAAAGTGCTGTCTGGCCGTCTTGATAAGTGGTGAAATCTTGCGCCATAGCCGTAGGTATGGTTTGATTTCGCGGAACGATTCGCTCTACCAGCCCACCCATGGTCTCGATACCCAAAGAAAGGGGTATGACGTCCAATAAAAGCATATTGCCATCAGGGTTGTTGCCAACCAGCTGATTGGCTTGCAAGGCGGCCCCCAACGCCACAACCTCATCCGGATTTAAGTTGTTCAAGGGCTGGCAATTCAACAACTCACCCACTGCCTTTTGAACAAATAGCATGCGGGTTGAGCCGCCCACCATCACAACACCTTGAATATCAGATACTTTAATTTGCGCATCTTTAAGAGCTTTTTTAACCGCCGCTAGGGTGCGCTGGGTTAAAGCCAAGGACAGAGCTTCAAATACCTCACGCGACACTTCAACACTTAAAAGCCCATCAGACAACACGACTTCAAACAAAGCAGTTTTCACTGATGACAATGCCTCTTTGCATTTGCGTGCAGCTACCAAAACATTGCTTTTATCGGCATTGGTTAAGACTTGTCGATGGGTAATTTCAAGCACGTGTTTAACCAAAGCCCTGTCATAGTCATCCCCGCCCAAGGCAGAGTCACCTCCGGTGGAGAGCACTTCAAACACGCCTTTGCTTAAACGAAGAACAGATATATCGAAAGTGCCGCCGCCAAGGTCGTAAACAGCATAAATGCCTTCAATTGCGTTATCGAGACCATAGGCCAATGCTGCAGCTGTTGGCTCATTGATAAGCCGCAAAACATGGATATTGGCAAGCTTGGCGGCATCTTTGGTTGCTTGGCGTTGGGCGTCATCAAAATAGGCAGGAACTGTAATCACAGCCCCATAAATTTCATCATCAAAAGTATCCTCGGCTCGCTGCCTAAGGCTTGCCAAAATTTCTGCACTGACCTCGACTGGCGACTTATCTCCATCGATAGTTTGAAGAGTCAACATGCCTGGACTGTCTACAAACTGATAAGGAAAGTCGTTTGAATTGGCTATATCTTTTAAAGCTCTACCCATGAATCTTTTAACAGACACAATGGTGTTGGCTGGGTCTTCTGATTGGCTTGCTAATGCGTCAGCGCCGATCAGTCGTCGATTACCTGAAAGGTACCTGACAGCTGAAGGCAAAATCACACGTCCTTCATGGTCGGGCAGACACTCTGCCACCCCGTTCCTGACGCTTGCAACCAAAGAGTGGGTGGTGCCAAGATCAATCCCTATGCCAATGCGTCTGGCATGTGGATCTGGTGCTTGACCAGGTTCAGAAATTTGTAACAAAGCCATCTCAGCAATTACCCCTTACGCGTTTTCCAATTGCTCAAGACGCTTGTCTATATCAATTTCAAAACGCTCCATAAACATCAAAGCTCTTACTTCTACTGCAGCGTTTGTCCAATCTTTATCTCTGTCAATAAAAAATTCGCATCGCAAAAATGCAGCTTCTTTGGCAGCCAACAACTCTTCATGAAGTCCGACCATACTGCTCGAGGAAGCAGTTTCTTCAAGTTGCTCTCTCCATTGAATTTGCTGAAGAAGAAATTCTGCTGGCATAGAAGTATTTTCTTCTGCCTGAATGCGAACACCATTTAATTCACACAAATAAGCAGCACGCTTGAGAGGAAATTTGAGACGCTGATAGGCTTCATTGACTCGGACTGAATACTGCATGGCAACTCTTTGCGAGGCAGCTTCTTGTGTAGAGAAGTTATCTGGGTGAATAGACCTTAAAAGGTTTTTCCAGCGGTCATCCAATAGTTGGCGATTTAATTTAAAACCAACGGGCAAATTAAAAAGCTCAAAATCACTCGAAGACAGCGAAAAATGCTGTAGGTCTTTGCCCGCAACCATTTTCAAACTCTGAACGACTCACCACAGCCACATCGATCACGTTCATTAGGGTTATTGAATTTGAATCCCTCGTTCAAGCCTTCGCGAACAAAATCCAACTCAGTGCCATCGAGATAAGCCAAACTCTTGGGGTCTATCAGTATTTTTAATCCTTGTGCTTCAAAAACAATATCTTCATTGCCAAGATCGTCAACGTATTCGAGTTTGTAAGCCAAACCAGAACAACCCGTGGTTTTGACACCAAGGCGAACGCCAACGCCTTTACCTCTTTGAGCTAGGTATTTATTAACATGCCGTGCTGCGGCTTCGGTCATGGATACTGACATATCAATGGGCGTTTTTCTTTTTATAGTCCTCAACCGCAGCCTTGATGGCATCTTCAGCCAAAATGGAACAGTGAATTTTGACGGGTGGCAGGGCCAGTTCTTGGGCAATCTCGCTGTTCTTCAAAGCTGCAGCTTGGTCCAGGGTTTTGCCTTTCACCCACTCTGTGACCAAAGAGGATGAAGCAATAGCTGAACCGCAACCGTAGGTTTTGAAACGGGCATCTTCGATCACGCCCGTCAGTGGATTGACTTTGATTTGTAATTTCATCACGTCTCCGCAAGCAGGCGCACCCACCATCCCGGTTCCCACGGAATCGTCGCCTTTGTCAAAGGAACCCACGTTTCGTGGATTTTCGTAATGATCAATCACTTTTTCGCTGTATGCCATGTCTGTCTCCGTCAAGTAATCAGTGGGCTGCCCATTGAATGGTGCTGAGGTCAACACCATCTTTGTACATTTCCCATAAAGGGCTGAGATCGCGCAACTTGTTTACATTAGCGCGGATAGTTAAAATTGCGTAGTCAATTTCTTCTTCAGTTGAATAGCGGCCAACAGTCATACGCAAACTGCTGTGCGCAAGTTCATCACTGCGCCCTAATGCACGCAACACATAGCTAGGCTCCAGGCTTGCTGAAGTGCAAGCTGACCCAGAAGAAACCGCCAAGCCTTTGATACCCATGATGAGAGACTCTCCCTCAACAAAATTGAAGCTGATATTGAGGTTGTGCGGTACACGTTGGGTCAGGTGGCCATTCACAAAAACTTGCTCTACATCTTTTAATCCATTTAAAAGTCTTTGTTGAAGATGGCGCGCCTTGGCAACGTCTTGCGGCATTTCAAGCTTGGCAATACGAAACGCTTCACCCATGCCCACGCACTGGTGGGTAGGCAAAGTACCGCTGCGCATACCGCGCTCCTGGCCTCCACCGTGCATTTGTGCTTCCAATCGAACGCGGGGTTTACGCCGAACGTAAAGAGCACCAATACCTTTGGGGCCATAGGTTTTATGGGAAGCCAGACTCATCAAATCGACAGGCAGCTTATCTAAATCGATCTCAATTTTTCCTGTAGATTGGGCTGCGTCAACATGGAAAATGATGCCCTTTTCACGACACAAAGTGCCGATAGCAGCTATGTCTTGAATAACACCGATTTCATTGTTGACATGCATCACGCTGACCAAAATTGTGTCTGAGCGAATAGCATCTTTCAAGCGGTTAATGTCAAGCAACCCATCTTCTTGAACATCAAGATACGTGACTTCAAAACCTTGACGCTCAAGCTCTCGCATAGAGTCGAGAACAGCTTTGTGTTCAGTTTTAACTGTGATGAGGTGACGCCCTTTTGTCTTGTAAAAATTGGCAGCGCCCTTGATAGCCAAATTGTTAGATTCGGTAGCACCTGAGGTCCATACAATTTCACGCGGGTCAGCACCAATGAGTGCAGCAACATCTGCGCGGGCCTTCTCAACCGCCTCTTCAGCTTCCCAACCCCAAGCGTGACTGCGTGACGCTGGATTTCCATAATGCTCACGCAACCAAGGAATCATGGCTTCAACTACACGCTCATCACATGGATTTGTAGACGAGTAGTCGAGGTAAATGGGGAAATGCGGAGTCATGTCCATGAAAAATCAACCTTTAGCAAAAATATTGCCCAGCGCAAAAACCGAATTAGGTGCATTGACGCGGATGGGCTTGACAACAGGCAATGCAGAAATGGCACGTCTGTTCATTGGTTTTTCTTCTATCTGCAAGCCCTTGGCGAGTTGATCATCCACAAGTTTTTGCAAATGAACAGAGTTAAGAAACTCGATCATGCGCTGGTTCAGAGAAGTCCAAAGTTCGTGGGTCATACAACGGCCAGTTTCGCCAAGACAGTTCTCTTTGCCCGCACAATGAGTGGCATCAATAGGCTCATCCACTGAAAGAATGATGTCTGCTACGGAAATCTCAGCGGCCTTGCGCCCCAAGGTATACCCGCCGCCCGGGCCGCGGGTAGATTCCACTAACTGGTGACGGCGCAGTTTGCCAAACAATTGTTCAAGATATGACAAAGATATCTGCTGGCGCTGACTGATGGCAGCCAAAGTAACAGGCCCATTGTTTTGGCGTAACGCCAAGTCAATCATGGCAGTCACTGCAAAACGACCTTTGGTGGTTAAACGCATATGAAACTCCTAAATTTGGCTTACTCGACTTTATTAGTCAACTATAACATAAACCCAAATGAAATAGTCGGGTATTGGCATTTCTCTCAAGGAAAGCTGCTTATTTATAAGGCCAGACTGTCTTTAGGCGCCGCACCAAAAGTGAGCGCGCGTAAGCGATTTAACTGGTCCCGAGCGCTGGCAGCGGATTCAAATTCTAGATTTCGCGCAAACTCCATCATCTGCTTCTCTAATCGCTTAATTTCTTTGGCCACATCCTTTTCACTTAAGTCTTCCATCCTCGCCTGTTCCAACTCGAGGCGCATGGATGCCTTGTCAGACTTTTCGCTGTAGACACCATCAATCAAGTCTCTGATAGCTTTAACTACACCACGCGGGGTAATACCGTTAGCCAAGTTAAATGCCACCTGCTTGGTTCGTCGTCGTTCTGTCTCACCAATGGCTCGCTTCATAGACTCTGTCATGCGGTCTGCATAAAGAATAGCGCGCCCCTCTAGGTTTCTGGCTGCACGGCCAATGGTTTGTATCAAACTGCGCTCTGATCTGAGAAACCCCTCTTTGTCAGCATCCAAAATAGCAACCAAAGAGACCTCCGGCAGATCCAGGCCCTCGCGGAGTAAGTTGATGCCGACCAAAACATCAAAGGCACCGAGACGCAGATCGCGCAAAATTTCAACCCGTTCCACTGTATCGATATCGCTATGCAAATATCTGACCTTGACGCCGTTGTCGCTGAGGTAATCTGTAAGTTGTTCGGCCATGCGCTTTGTCAAGGTGGTGATGAGAATTCGCTCACTCTTGACTACGCGAATACGAATTTCTTGCAGCACATCATCGACTTGGTTGATCGCTGGACGGACTTCTACTTCTGGATCAACCAAACCCGTAGGACGAACCAATTGCTCCACAATTTGTCCTGAATGGGTTTTTTCGTAATCTGAAGGGGTGGCAGACACAAAAACGAGTTGACGCATGCGTTGCTCGAATTCCTCTAATTTCAAGGGTCGGTTGTCTAGCGCACTGGGCAAGCGAAAACCATATTCCACCAAAGTGGTTTTACGGGCTTTGTCACCGTTGTACATTCCGGAAAATTGTCCCATCAGCACATGACTTTCGTCAAAAAACATGAGCGCATCTTTAGGCAAATAGTCTGTCAAAGTGCTGGGCGGCTCGCCGGGCGCCACGCCAGACAAGTGCCTGGTGTAATTTTCAATGCCCTTGCAGTGCCCAACCTCGCTGAGCATTTCCAGATCGAATCGGGTTCTTTGCTCCAGACGCTGAGCCTCGACCAACTTACCCATACCCACCAACTCTTTAAGTCGCTGGCCAAGTTCGAGCTTGATAGTCTCTACCGCGGCTAAGACTTTGTCCCGCGGTGTGACGTAGTGGCTTGATGGGTAAACAGTAAAGCGAGGAATTTTTTGACGCACACGGCCGGTCAGAGGGTCTAACAGTTGGAGGCTTTCAATTTCATCGTCAAACAACTCAATGCGAATGGCGAGTTCGCTATGTTCTGCAGGAAAAATATCAATGATGTCTCCGCGAACACGAAAACGTCCGCGGGCAAAGTCCATGTCATTGCGGTCGTATTGCATTCGCACCAGCTGGGCAATGATGTCTCTTTGCCCAGGCTTGTCTCCAACTCTTAATGTCATGACCATGCGGTGATAGCTCTCTGGCTCACCAATGCCGTAGATGGCGGACACTGTGGCCACGATGATGACGTCTCGGCGCTCTAGCAAGCTTTTGGTGCAGGACAACCTCATCTGCTCGATATGCTCATTGATGGCAGAGTCTTTTTCAATAAATAAATCTCTTTGCGGCACATACGCCTCGGGCTGGTAGTAGTCGTAATAACTCACGAAATATTCAACAGCATTCTTGGGGAAAAACTCACGGAACTCGCTATAAAGTTGTGCTGCCAGAGTTTTATTGGGCGCATAAATAATCGCAGGTCGCCCCATTTGGGCAATCACGTTGGCCATGGTGAATGTTTTTCCCGAGCCCGTCACGCCAAGCAGCGTTTGAAACATTTCCCCATCTTGCATGCCTTCGACCAGTTGAACGATGGCCTGAGGCTGGTCCCCCGCTGGCGGATAGGGTTGAAATAACTCAAAGGGGGACCCAGGATATGTCAACCATTTGCCCTCTTTGTTTTCGGGGTCCCTGTGGATTTCTTCTAAATCAGAAAGCGACGACATGTTCCGGTTACCAAGAAAAAGCTCTTACAAGCCGTTAAAATTATGGATAACCGTATAGCCTAACGCAGACTGAGCGTTTTTTTTTGACCACCCACCTACATAAATTTCAAGGATTGACGATGTCACTGTTTTCCGCTGTCGAAATGGCACCCCGCGACCCGATTTTGGGTCTGAATGAACAGTTTGCGGCTGACAAATCCCCTCACAAAGTCAATCTAGGGGTAGGCGTTTATTTCAACGCAGAAGGGAAATTGCCTTTGCTCGAATGCGTGCTTTTGGCAGAAAAAGCCTTGATGGCCAAGCCAGCAGCCAGAGGTTATTTGCCGATTGATGGAATTGCTGCCTACGATGCAGCAGTCAAAAATTTGGTTTTTGGATCAGAGTCGCCGGCAGTCAAATCGGGATGTGTCGCAACCGTTCAAGCCATTGGTGGCACGGGTGGACTGAAAATTGGCGCTGATTTTTTACACAAACTTAATTCTCACGCCAAGGTCATGATCAGCGACCCCAGTTGGGAAAACCACAGAGCTTTGTTTTCTGCTGCGGGCTTTGAAGTTCAAACCTATGCCTACTACGATGCGCAAAAGCGTGGTGTTGACTTTGAAGGTCTCGTCTCCAGCCTCGAGGCTGCGAATGCGGGTACGGTGGTTGTTCTCCATGCTTGCTGCCACAACCCTACCGGATACGATTTGACGTCCGAGCAATGGGATAAAGTGATATTCACCATCAAAGCCAAACAATTGACCCCCTTTCTTGATATGGCCTACCAAGGCTTTGGCAATGGCATCACGGAGGACGGTGCTGTCATTCAAAAATGTGTGGATGCCCAAATTCATTTTCTTGTATCAACTTCATTTTCAAAGAGCTTTAGCCTTTATGGTGAGCGTGTAGGCGCTTTATCCGTCTATTGCGCAGACTCCGATGAAGCCGCAAGGGTGTTGTCTCAACTTAAAATAGTGATTCGTACGAATTACTCCACTCCGCCCACCCATGGTGGCGCAGTGGTGGCCGCTATCCTCAACGATAAAGAGCTACGCGCTTTATGGGAAAAGGAACTTGGAGAAATGCGCGTTCGCATCAAGTCAATGCGCCAAAGTTTGGTTGATGGCCTGAAATCTGCCGGCATCAGTCAAGACATGCAATTCATAACCAAGCAAATTGGCATGTTCAGCTACTCTGGTTTGAGCAAAGAGCAAATGATTCGATTGCGCACTGAGTTTGGGGTTTACGGTACAGATACAGGAAGAATGTGTGTTGCGGCTCTTAACCTGCACAACCTGCCTTATGTCTGTCAAGCCATTGCCAGCGTGTTGGAAAACTGATGCGTGCGCTTATTTTTGATGTGTTTGGAACGCTGGTTGACTGGCGAAGCTCCATCGCCCATCAAGCACAAGCGGCTTTATCTCCTCTAGGCCTTGAAACCGATTGGCCTGCTTTTGCAGACGCTTGGCGCAACGAATACCAACCGGCAATGCAAAGGGTGCGTACAGGACAACGCCCGTTTTGCAAGCTTGATGTTCTGCACCGCGACAACTTAGACATCGTGCTGTCGAGGTTGGGATGGGCGTCGGTTGATGAGGCGACACGCTCTCATTTAACTTTGGCTTGGCATCACTTAGACGCATGGCCAGAGGTCAACCAAGCTCTTTTGCGGCTAAGAAAAAAATATCTTCTGGCGCCCTGCTCTAACGGCCATATTGCTTTGATGGTGAATCTGGCGCGGCACAACAACTGGCACTGGGATGCCATCACGGGTGCCGAAATTGCCAAAGATTACAAGCCGCAAGCGGTGGTTTACCAAAGCTCCGCAGAAGCACTTGGCTGTCTTTGGGAAGAAACGACCATGGTGGCCGCCCATTCGAGCGATCTGGCAGCGGCTAAAGAAGCTGGACTTCAAACGGCATTTATTGCCCGCCCAAATGAATGCGGGCCGGGCTTAGGGGAATCGAAAGCGTCTTCGCCGGTAGACTTTGAAGCCTCAGACCTTCATCATCTGGCAGACCTCTTGGAATGTTAAGCAACTGCTGTTATATTGCAGTGCAACAAATCTTGAAAAGGCTTGCCTGACATGCTTTACCAACTCTATGAAGCCCAACGGTCACTGATGGAACCATTTGCAGATTTTGCATTGGCCTCATCAAAAATGCTGGGCAATCCAGTGTCTCCCTTAGCCCAAAACCCACTGGTTCAACGCTTGTCGGCCTCGTACGACCTGATGTATCGCCTTGGCAAAGATTACCTTAAGCCTCAATTTGGCATTGCATCGATTGACATTAACGGCTCGCAAGTTGCCGTTCGCGAAATGGTTGAAGTCGATAGGCCTTTTTGTGAATTAAGGTACTTCAAAACTTTTTGCGACAACGCAGCAACGCTTGAAACGCTAGAAAAATTGCCCGCAGTGCTTGTTGTTGCCCCCTTGTCTGGGCACTACGCCACCTTGCTGCGTGACACCGTCAAAACCATGCTTCAAGGCCATAAGGTCTACATCACTGATTGGAAAAATGCCCGTTTGGTTCCTCTGTCTGAGGGGGAATTTCATCTTGATGATTACGTCAACTACATACAGAACTTTATTCGACACATTCAAAAGACGCATGGACACTGTCATGTCATGAGTGTTTGTCAGCCAACCGTTCCGGTTTTGGCTGCCGTCTCTTTGATGGCCAGCAGAGGAGAACACTTACCCCTGACCATGACCATGATGGGCGGCCCTATCGATGCCACTAAATCGCCTACAGCGGTCAATAACTTGGCCATGAACAAAAGCTTCAGCTGGTTTGAAAATAATGTGATCTACCGAGTACCTGCCAACTTTCCAGGCGCGGGACGGCGGGTATACCCAGGATTTCTTCAGCACACGGGTTTTGTGGCTATGAACCCCGATCGGCATTTGAAAAGTCACTACGATTACTTTAAAGACCTTATCAAAGGGGATAATTCCCACGCGGATTCGCATCGTCAGTTTTATGATGAGTACAACGCGGTTTTGGATATGGATGCCGATTACTATTTAGAGACCATTGCCACTGTTTTTCAAGACTTTAAATTGGTCAAAGGTACATGGGATGTGTTGTCGGAAAGTGGAGAAATCGAAAGAGTTCGACCCCAAGACATCAGCCAGTGTGCTTTGCTAACGGTTGAAGGTGAACTCGATGACATTTCAGGTTCAGGACAAACCAAGGCGGCCTTGAAACTGTGCTCTGGAGTTTCCAATGCTGACAAATCGCACTATGAAGTCAAAGGTGCAGGTCATTACGGTATTTTCAGTGGCAGAAGATGGCGCGAAATGGTCTACCCGCAGGTCAGTGATTTCATTCTCTCTCACCATGTTTCGACCAAGCCCAAACGTCGGGTGACCTCCACTGCCAAGTGAATCTCAGCCATCAAATTCTGGCCATACTGCCTCAAACCCAATGCACCCGTTGTGGGTTTCCGGATTGTGCAGCCTATGCACAGGCTATAGCCCTTAATCAGGCAGACATTAATCAGTGCCCGCCTGGCGGGCAAGAAGGTATCAAGCGGATTGCAGCCTTAACCGGACGACCTGAAGCCGCATTAAACCCACTGAATGGAGCAGAAGCACCCCGAAGCCTCGCTTGGATTGATGAAGCTTGGTGTATTGGTTGCACGCTTTGCATCGCAGCGTGCCCCACTGACGCCATCATCGGCAGCAACAAACAAATGCATACGATTATTGAAAATGCATGTACTGGATGCGAACTCTGCTTACCCGTTTGTCCTGTAGATTGCATACTCTTAGAGAACGTCAGTGAAAACCACACGGGATGGCAAGCTTGGTCACAAGAGCTGGCAGATCAAGCAAGTGAGCGTTACAAAAAAAAGCAAATGAGGATGGCGCCGCCCCATCAAGCAGATCCAAGAAATGAAATTTCATCAGCAGCTAAACAATCAGCTGTCAAAGCCGCTCTGGCTAAAGCGAAGACGCTGACAAAGCGTTAAATGCTTTGATAACCTCAACTGGTGCCTGCACTAACTCAATCAAGACGCCTTCACCACTGTAGGGAAAATCTTCATTTCCTTTGGGGTGAACGAAGCAAATATCAAAGCCCGCAGCACCTATACGGATTCCGCCTGGTGCAAATCGCAATCCCTTTGATGTGAGCCAATCGACAGCAGCAGACAAATCATCGATCCATAAACCGATGTGGTTAAGCGGTGTAGTGTGAACAGCCGGTTTTTTGTTGATGTCCAACGGTTGCATAAGATCAACTTCAACTTTAAAGGGGCCATGGCCGATAGCGCAAATATCTTCGTCAACATTTTCTTTTTCAGATAAAAAATGTCCGGTTAACTCAAGCCCAAACAGATCAATCCATAAATGCTTCAACAAAGATTTATCGACAGCGCCAATCGCAATTTGTTGAATACCCAAAACTTTAAACGGACGACTCACACAAACTCCACAATCACTTGATCTACCGACAAGGAGTCACCTTTAGAAGCCTCGATGGACTTGACCACCCCGTCCTGAGAGGCAAACAACACATTCTCCATCTTCATGGCTTCAATCACAGCAACCCGCTCTCCAGCCTGAACTTTTTGTCCAAGCGAAACAGCCACTTCCACAAGAAGTCCCGGCATCGGTGACAACACAAAACGAGACATATCAGCGGGAGGCTTGAACGGCATGAGCCGATACAGATCAGCCATGCGAGGAGAAATGACCAAAGCTTCGACACGTAGACCATGGTGTTGAATTTGTAAAACCAAAGGATTTTTTAAAGAACCTCGTTCTACTTGGGCAACAAAATATTGTCCATTGACAGTACCTTCGATGGCTATGTCGTTTAAGCGAGAGTGGCTTTCAATGGCATAGTTTTTATCATTCACTTTGATAACCGCTGTGCTTCTTCCACCAACGTCATCGACCTCCACTTGGGTATATCCATGATTTCCCACCGCGTCTAAAGAAATGACGGTGTAAGTCTGGCCCACTTTCACGTCGTAGCCAGGCAATTGCCCACTCAATGATGCAGCACGTTCTCGAGATTTACGTCTGACAAAAGCAGCCAGCGCAATCAAAAAATCAGCATCCGAATGGGAAACATCATCGGTATCGAAACCTTTGCCAAAATGTTCAGCAATAAAGCCCGTATTGAACTGACCCGCAACAAAGTCTGGGTGTGCAAGCAATGCAGACTGAAAAGGAATATTGGAATTGATTCCGCGAATAACAAATGCATTGAGTGCATTGCGCATTTTTGCAATCGCATCATTTCGATCTCGCCCGTGAACAATTAATTTGGCAATCATCGAGTCGTAGTGCATGGGAATTTCCCCACCCTCTTGAACACCGGTATCAACGCGCACACCGTATAAATGGTCTGTATCGGCTTGAAACATGGTGACGGGAGGCGCTTGAAAACGTGTCAGACGACCGGTAGACGGTAGGAAGTTTCGGAAGGGGTCTTCGGCATTGATTCGACATTCAATAGCCCAACCGTCTCGCCGAATATCACTTTGAGTGAATGGTAATTTCTCGCCAGCAGCAACACGAATCATCCACTCAACCAAATCTATACCTGTGATGCATTCAGTGACTGGGTGCTCAACCTGCAATCGGGTGTTCATTTCTAGAAAATAGAAACTTTGATCTTTACCAACAACAAATTCAACCGTACCTGCGCTCTGATATTTCACAGCCTTGGCAAGGGCCACAGCCTGCTCCCCCATCGCTTGGCGTGTCTCATCACTGATAAAAGGAGAAGGTGCTTCTTCAATCACTTTTTGGTGACGCCGTTGAATTGAACATTCACGCTCATTGAGGAACAGCACATTTCCGTGCGCGTCCCCTAGCAATTGAATTTCAATATGCCTAGGTTCTTCAACAAATTTTTCAATGAATACCCGATCATCCCCAAAGCTGTTTCGCGCCTCGTTACGACAAGATGCAAAGCCTTCACTGGCCTCCTTGTCACTGTAGGCGACACGCAAGCCCTTGCCACCACCTCCTGCGCTGGCCTTGATCATGACGGGGTATCCAATGCTGTTGGCAATCTCCACAGCTTTGTCTGCAGTTTCAATGGCCTCATTCACGCCGGGGATGGTGTTGACATTGGCTAAGGCAGCTAACTTTTTAGAGGCGATTTTGTCGCCCATAGAAGCAATAGCTTCATGCTTAGGACCAATAAAAACAATACCGTTTTCTTCGCAAACTCTTGCAAAATTTTCGTTTTCACTCAAAAAACCGTAGCCTGGATGAATGGCTTGAGCGCCAAATTGCTTGGCGGCGGAAATAATGACATCCCCCAACAGATAGCTGTCGCGGCTTGCTGCAGGGCCAATACGAACAGCCTCATCAGCCAAAGCAACATGACGTGCATTTTTATCTGCGTCAGAATAAACGGCAACCGTTGCTATACCCATTCGCTTGGCAGTCGCAATCACGCGGCAGGCAATTTCACCTCGGTTGGCAATCAAAATTTTGGTAAACATGGACTTGTCCTAACTCATTAAAGAGGAATGTTGCCGTGCTTGCGCCACGGGTTTTCTATTTTTTTATCTTTCAACATTACCAAAGAACGACAAACGCGCTTGCGCGTTTCGCTAGGAAGAATGACATCATCTATAAAGCCACGGGCCCCTGCCACAAAAGGATTGGCAAACCGCGCCTTGTATTCCGCCTCCTTTGCTGCCAGCTTTTCAGGATTGCCTTTGTCATCGCGAAAGATAATTTCCACAGCCCCTTTTGCCCCCATGACAGCAATTTCCGCATGCGGCCAAGCAAAATTAACATCGCCGCGCAAATGTTTGGAGGACATCACGTCATAAGCGCCGCCATACGCTTTACGCGTGATGACGGTAATTTTGGCCACAGTGCATTCTGCATAGGCATACAAAAGTTTTGCCCCGTGCTTGATGATTCCGCCAAACTCTTGACTGGTGCCGGGCATGAAACCTGGCACATCGACAAAAGTGATGACGGGAATATTGAATGCATCACAAAACCGAACAAACCGTGCGGCTTTGATACTGCTTTTAATATCCAAACACCCCGCCAGAACCAAAGGTTGGTTTGCAACAATACCCACCGTCTGCCCACCCATTCTTGCAAAACCAATCAAAATGTTTTTTGCATAGTCCGGTTGCAATTCAAAAAAATCACCATCATCCACTGTCTTGAGAATGAGCTCCTTCATGTCATAGGGGGTGTTGGGGTTATCTGGTACCAAGCTGTCTAGGCTGAGATCGATTCTTTCCGTGGGGTCACCGCTGGGGCGCACAGGTGGCTTTTCTCGATTATTCAAAGGCAAGTAGTTGTACAAACGTCTAAGCATGAGCAAGGCCTCGACGTCATTATTGAAAGCCATATCGGCCACGCCACTTTTGGTAGTGTGGGTGGTAGCACCCCCTAGCTCTTCAGCACTCACCTCTTCATGGGTCACTGTTTTCACCACTTCAGGGCCCGTCACGAACATGTAAGAACTGTCTTTGACCATAAAAATAAAGTCAGTCAGTGCAGGTGAATAAACTGCCCCACCTGCGGAGGGTCCCATGATCATGCTGATTTGTGGAATAACACCACTGGCCATGACATTTCGCTGAAACACTTCTGCATAACCACCTAACGAGGCTACACCTTCTTGAATTCTTGCGCCTCCTGAGTCATTCAAGCCGATCACAGGCGCACCCACTTTTAATGCTTGATCCATGATCTTGCAAATTTTTTCAGCATGGGACTCGGACAATGCCCCGCCATAAACCGTGAAATCTTGACTGAATACAAAGACCAAGCGACCATTGATCATGCCGTAGCCAGTGACAACACCATCACCTGGAATTTTGTTGTTCTCCATGCCGAAGTCCACGCAGCGATGTTCAACAAACATATCCCATTCTTCAAAGGTGCCTTCATCTAAAAGAATTTCCAGCCGCTCACGAGCAGTTAATTTGCCTTTGGCGTGCTGGGCAGCAATTCTTTTTTCGCCGCCGCCCAATCGAGCTGCTGCTCGTTTTTCTTCAAGTTGGTGAATGATTTCTAGCATAAATCTACCTTTAGAAAATTAAGAATCAGGTCGCATTATCAAGACCACAGTGCAAGTATTTGCCGCGCGGCAGTAGATGCCGCCAGACGACCTTCAAGTACATCTTTCTCAAGCACAGGCAAGTGCGAAGCAACTTGAGGATTTTGATTAAAAGCCCTGTTTAAACCACTTGCAATTAACTCCTGCATCCATTTCAACGCCTGAGTTCTGCGGCGATTTTGCCATTCACCATTTGCAGATTGAATGGACTTAAAGTTAGAAATTTCATCCCAAAAATCAGCAAGTTTCAAACCAGATAAAGCAGATATGCGAAGCACCTTGGGATGCCAACTTGTTTGAACATCCATCGAATGCGCTTGCCCGCCATTCAAGTTCAGTGCACTGTTGATAAATGCTTGGGCTTGTGCAGCGGCATTTTCATCCAAATCAGATTTATTGATCAAAACCAAATCAGCAATTTCCATCACGCCTTTTTTAATGGCTTGTAAATCATCCCCGGCATTGGGAAGTTGCATCAATACAAAGATATCGGTCATGCCAGCAACTGTGGCTTCACTTTGACCTACGCCCACGGTTTCAACAATGACGATGTCATAGCCAGCCGCTTCACAAACAAGAATACATTCGCGGGTTTTTTCTGCAACGCCACCCAGATTTCCACTGCTGGGACTTGGGCGAATAAATGCAGAAGCATTAACTGACAACATTTCCATTCGAGTTTTGTCTCCTAAGATGGAGCCGCCAGACACGCTTGAAGATGGGTCTACTGCCAACACAGCAACTTTATGTCCTCGCGCAATTAACCATAAACCTAAATTTTCAATGAGCGTAGATTTACCCACACCTGGAACGCCGCTCAAACCAATGCGCATCGACTTGCCCGTATGCGGCAACAAGGCTGTGAGCAAATCATCAGCTTGTTCGCGGTGATCCTGGCGAGTCGATTCAATCAAAGTAATGGCTTTAGCCATTGCGCGCCTTTGAGATAAGGCGTCCCCATGAAGCAAAGCATCCAATGAAAGTGTGGTGCTACTCATGATGACTTGAA
>JABMMR010000303.1 GCA_013205525.1 Burkholderiales bacterium
AGGTTTTGTTTTTTTCAATATACAGTAATACTTTATCAATTTTTTTTTATTCACCATGTCATTCAACTCCCACTCAAAACTATCTGCTCTGGCTGTTTTTACCTTAAGCAATCTCATCATGGCAACTGCCCTCAGCGCAGAAACTGTTGACCCTGTAAAAATGGTGGATTCTTTCGAGGCAGCCGGCGGGAAATTTGAAGGATACCGCCGCTCGGGTGCCAAGGGAATATGCGCAAGCGGCGAGTTTGTAGGCAGCACAGACGGTCGCAGCTTGTCAACTGCTTCGGCATTCAGTGGCCAAAAAATACCTGTGATTGTTCGCTTTTCTGTAGGCGGGGGCAACCCAAAAGCTGTAGACAATGCAAAGAGTCAACGCAATATGGCGCTGCAGTTCAACCTCCCCGATGGTGAAACATGGCAAATGGGAAATATTTCAGCGCCTGTTTTTGGATCATCAACACCCGCGCAATTGCTCGGACGCTTGGAGTCCCTCACGCCAGACCCTTCAACCAAAGCCCCAAATCCAGAAAAGGTCAAAGCTTTTGCCGAGGCCAACCCTGAAGTGCTGCTACAAGGGAAATACTTTGCAAGCCAGCCCGTGCCGGCCAGCTTTGCCTCTGTCAATTACTGGGGCGTGAATGCCTTTGCGTTTGTCAACAGCATGGGAGAAAAGCAATTTGGCAAATGGATTTTTGAGCCTGTCTCCGGCGTGATGGGTTTGAGCGACGAAGAGGCCAAGGCGAAAGGAACCACTTTCCTGTTCGACGAACTTCGTCAACGTGTCAAGGATGGCCAAGCTACTTTCAATTTCAACCTTCAATTGGCAGAACCTGGTGACAAGCTCGACAGTGCCACAGTGCCCTTGCCCGCAAGCCGTCGCATAGTAACGCTTGGCAGCTTGAAGGTAACAGCAGTCTCTGAAGATTCGGCAGGCGCCTGTAAGGACATTACTTTTATACCCACCGTCTTGCCAAAAGGTGTAGAACCATCCAATGATCCTATGCTTGCTGCAAGAGCAGCCCCTTATGCTGTTGGTATCGGCCGCAGGCTCTCGGAAGGTTCCAAGCAGTAAGTCGCTGGTAGTTGCACCACGCACCTCGCAGCAGCCAAATCCCAGCCGGCCCAACCACAGCTTTTGAAAAATACGGGGCCATTTTGGGGACAAGCTCCTGCAACCTCTCCACGCACCAGCGCTTGCAAACTGGGAAATTTAGTCACATCCAATCCTGCTTGCAACAAGTCACCTGCTTCATGGTCAGCGTCGCGGGTATCGACAAACACTCGACCATGTTGAGCCATATAGGTACACACATCGGGGGCCCACTCCACCATGGTGGGTGTAAATGCACCGATTGCACTCACAAATGCGTCGTCACGTGGGCGTGCGCGCAAAGCAACTTCTTGGGCACTGGTAGCAGTCACCACCAGACTGCAATCAGCCAAAGCTTCGTCTGCGCTTTCAGCAATTTCTGCTCGCAAACCCATGGCTAGTACCTCGTCCACCAATAACTGCGCACTGGCGCGTGTGCGTGAGGCCACCACGACATCCTTGACACCCAAACCATGAACAAATGCATGCAAATGCGCCCGTGCCTGAACCCCTGCGCCTACCAACAACAATTTACCCGAAGGATTGGGCGCGAGCTTTTGCGCAGCAAGTAAGGAAACCGCAGCCGTTCTATGCGCTGTCACGGTTGGACCATCGAGCAAGTACAAACACCTTCCGTCACGAACATCAAACACCATGACCTCACCTTGAATAGCCGGCAAACCACGCGAAGGGTTGTCAGCCACCCATGTGATGAGTTTGGTGATGGCCAGTTTCGCATCCGATGCCGGCATGACAAATAAACTGCTTTGGTCTGACAAGCGCTGCACCAGGCGTTGCGGCACCACTACCGAGGTGTCACCCAATAAAAGTTCTATCTCTTGCGCTAGCAACGGGTAGGGCAAAGCGTCAGCCGTCTGCTGAGGGTCGAGTTTCATCGTGTCTTTCCATTTGTACATCTTTTGAAGGGTAACTCGTTTGAAGTTATAAATGACAGGCAAAATACAACCTAATGAATGCCCCCCCCCTATCCCCCGCCTCTCCCGTTTTGCTAGACGCTATTGTGGTTGGCGCTGGCTTTTCTGGCCTCTACCAATTACTTCTATTACGCGACAAGCTGGGCTTGTCAGTCAAGGTGCTTGATGCAGCACAAGGGGTTGGCGGTACATGGTACTGGAACCGATACCCTGGGGCCCGATGTGATTCTGAAAGTCACTCCTATGCCTACTATTTTTCAAAAGAGCTTTTAGATGAATGGGAATGGTCAGAGCGTTACCCTCAGCAGCCTGAAATTTTGCACTACCTCAACCATGTTGCTGACCGTTTTGATTTGCGCCCTGATATTCTTCTGGGCACCAAAGTGCAACGCGCACATTACGCAGACACCGATAAGCGCTGGCATATCACCACAGATACAGGTCAAACATATTCGGTAAAGTATTTCATCACTGCTGTGGGTTGTTTGTCCTCTGCCAATATTCCAAGCATTGCGGGGCTTGATTCTTTCTCTGGGCAGTGGTTTCATACAGGAGAGTGGCCCCATGAAGGTGTGGATTTCACGGGTAAAAATGTGGGCGTCGTTGGAACCGGTTCAACCGGAATTCAAGTCATTCCTGTGATAGCTAAGCAAGCCAAGCATTTAACGGTGTTTCAGCGAACAGCCAACTACAGCATCCCCGCTCGAAACATTCCCCTAGATGATGCTTTTAAGCGCTACGCAAAGGAGAATGCCCAGCACTTTCGCGAAGTGATGACAAGCAATACCAATGCCCACCCCTTTCGTATGTCAGAACGATTGGCCTTGGATTTCAGCGAGCCAGAGCGTAACCAAATTTACGAAGAGGCATGGCTCAAAGGTGGCCTGCAGTTTCGAGCAAGTTTCAAAGATTTGCTCCAGAATCCAGATTCAAATCGAACTGCGGCAGATTTCATTCGTAACAAAATTCGACAGACTGTCACTGATCCGCTTAAAGCTGCACAACTCTGCGACATAGACCATCCTTTTGCTGCCAAGCGCCCGCCCATTGATAGCGGTTATTTTGAAACCTTCAATTTAAACCATGTAGATT
The DNA here is from genome assembly GCA_013205525.1 of Burkholderiales bacterium. Lineage (GTDB taxonomy): Bacteria > Pseudomonadota > Gammaproteobacteria > Burkholderiales > Burkholderiaceae_C > Limnohabitans. The sequence goes on from JABMMR010000303.1 coordinate 3,118, forward strand.
TGGTCAACCTTCGTGAGACGCCCATAGATTGCATTACGCCTCATGGCATCAAAACCAGTACGACTGAATTCAATTTAGATGTCATTGTTTTTGCCACTGGCTTTGATGCCATGACTGGCTCTTTGTTAAAGATGGATATCCAAGGTCGACATGGCGTGAGCTTGCAAAAGACTTGGCAGGCTGGCCCCCTCAATTACCTGGGTCTTCAGGTGCCAGGCTTTCCCAATATGTTCACCATCACTGGCCCTGGTAGCCCTTCTGTTTTATGCAATATGCCACCGGCCATTGAGCACCATGTCGAATGGATCACGAACTGCATAGATCATCTGCAAAAAAATAAGATGGATTCCATTGAGGCCAGCCAACAAGCCAGCGAAAACTGGGTTGCCACTGTCAACGCAGCTGCCAACGAAACCCTTTTGCCACAGGCCAAGCATTCTTGGTATTTAGGTGCCAATGTGCCTGGAAAACCACGTGTATTCATGCCCTACCCTGGGGGATTTCTGCGCTACCGTACAACTTGTGAAGAGATCGTCAACAAGGGCTACGCTGGCTTTATTGTGGGACGTGAACCAGCTAGTCAGACTGACAAGTAGCGCTTTTTAATCTCTGCATTGGCATTGAGCTCGGAAATACTTCCCACGAAAACGTCGCAGCCCTTGTCAATCACAACGGCACGATCAGCCAAGCCTAGACAAAAATGCAAGTTTTGCTCTGCCAACACGATGGTGGTACCAAGTTGTCGCAAGTTTTCAATCAAAACAACAATTTTTTGAACCATGATGGGTGCCAGACCCTCACTGGGCTCGTCCAGAAGCAATAAGCTGGGGTTCCCCATCAAGGCGCGACCTATGGTCAGCATTTGCTGCTCACCACCAGAGAGCAAACCACCCAATCGTTGCCTAAGGGGATACAACAAGGGCAACATCTCATAGACACGCTCAAGCGTCCAAACCTGCTCGCCTTGTGGTCCAAGCTTAGCCC
>JABMMR010000032.1 GCA_013205525.1 Burkholderiales bacterium
CCTTTTTGGTTGGCAATACAAAAGATTTTGGCCATATTTATTTACTCAAGACAAGTTTCAAACCAAAGGCCACCAACAAGCCTCCGCCCAGTTTTTGTAAGACCCGACCGACCCAAGGACGCTGGTTTAAACGCAAGGATAAGCGTTGCGCCAACACACAAACCAACAGTCCATAAAGAAATGTGAGGCCCGCCACGGTCAAGGCCATCACACCGAAGGTAAGTACGCCCAGATGCGCCTGCGGGTCTATAAACAAAGGGAAAAAAGCCATGTAAAACATAATTGCCTTGGGGTTGAGCAAGGTGATCCACAAGGACTGGCGAAAATAAAGCCCGGCAGTGATATTGACAATGGGCGCGTCGCCTGGCTTGGCAGCCCACATTTTGTAGCCCACAAAAGACAAATACGCCGCACCCAAAAACTGCAAGGCCAGAAACAAGTCTGGCTGGGTGGCCAACACTGCCGCCACGCCAGCCACCGCTGCCCACATCAGCACCTGATCTCCCGCTATGACGCCCATAGTGGCGGCCAAGCCTCCACGCAATCCGCCCTTGGCAGTGGATGTCAGCAAGGCCAAATTACCAGGGCTTGGTATGGCCAAAAAAACAATGACCGCCAGCACAAATGCTGGGTAGTCTGCGATGCCAAACATGGAAGATCCTTTTGCAGGGAGGGCAGAGTGTAAGCCAAGGCCAGTCTTTTTTGTTGCTTTGTGAATGTTTCACGTGAAGCATGAGGCAGGTGTTCGCGTGGAAAGCACCCTATTTCAAACGCATCCAGACCAAGCAACGCCGTGCATCCAGGCCGGGCACCTGCAAGCTTTGGGTTGAAAAAGGCTCTATGTCTTGCGGCAGTTTGGCTATTTCTGTCTCGGGAACATGGCCCTTCATGGCCATCCAACAACCGCCGAGCGCCAAACTTTGACGCGTGCCAGACACAAAGTCTGACAAAGATGCATAGGCGCGGGAACACACCACATCAAAGGGTTGGCTCAAAGTTTCAATGCGCGCGTGAAGCACTTGCAAGTTGGCCAAGCCCAAGGTGTGTGAAACGGTTTGGATAAAGGCCGCTTTTTTTGCCACGGCATCTACTGCCACCACGCGCAAAGTAGGGCAGGCTATGGCCAAAACCACCGAGGGCAGGCCGCCTCCAGCACCCACATCCAACAGGCTTTTAGCGTTTGGCGCCATTTCGTTCAAGGGCGCAACAACCGCTAAACAGTCCATAACATGCTGTGCCAACATCTGCTGGGGGTCTTTGATGGCGGTCAGGTTGTATACCTGATTCCATTTTTGCAGCATCTCTATATAAGCCAAGAGTTGGCCGGTTTGCTGATGGGTTAAGGTCAGCCCCAGCGCATCAGCCCCCAAGATCAAGTCTTGCTCTAGGAACAAGCTCAAGCCGCCGCCGAGCCCACAGGTGCCGATTGACGCAAGCGAGCGCGGCGCATATGCACCAAAAGCAAAGAAATCGCCGCAGGTGTTACGCCTGAAATTCGCGAGGCTTGGCCCAGTGTTTCGGGCTGGTGCTTAGCCAGTTTTTGCCGGACTTCAACGCTTAAGGCCGAGATGGACAAATAGTCAAAGTCGGTGGGCAAGGCCATGTTTTCATAATGCGCGGCTCTGGCCACTTCTTCATTTTGTCGGTCTATATAGCCCGAGTATTTGGCAGCAATGTCTATTTGCTCAATGACTGTTTCACGTGAAACAGTATCCAAGGCGTCAATATCCAAGGAGGCAAAGCGCCCGCCATCCATGCCCATCAGTTCGCCATAGGAAACTTCTGGGCGACGCAGTAAGTCGGCCAAGCTGTATTCATGTTCAATGGCTTTTCCCAAAACTCGCTCTGCTTCTGCGGCCGAAAGATTCGCCGGACTCACCCACAAAGACTTGAGCCGCTGTGTTTCACGTGAAACAGCGTCACGCTTTTTATTGAAGGCCGCCCACTGATCGTCTGCCACCAGCCCCAAGCTTCTGCCTATATCGGTCAAGCGCAGGTCTGCGTTGTCCTCTCTGAGCTTGAGTCTGTGTTCAGCCCGACTGGTGAACATACGGTAAGGCTCGACCACGCCTTGGCTGACCAGGTCATCGACCAAGACGCCCAAATAGGCTTGGTCTCGTGACGGCGTCCATGCCGCCAGTCCCTTGACTTGGAGAGCCGCATTCACGCCCGCATACAAACCTTGTACCGCGGCCTCTTCATAACCAGTGGTTCCGTTGATTTGACCGGCAAAGAAAAGTCCGTCAATCGAGCGGGTTTCAAAGCTGCGCTTGAGCTCGCGCGGATCAAAATAGTCATATTCAATGGCGTAGCCGGGGCGCAAAATATGCGCGCCTTCCAAGCCCGCAATCGAGCGAACTAAGGCCAGTTGCACATCAAACGGCAGGCTGGTGGATATGCCGTTGGGGTAGTACTCTTCGGTGGTCAAGCCCTCGGGCTCTAGGAAAATTTGGTGGCTGGCTTTGTCCGCAAACCGGTTGATTTTGTCTTCTACGCTGGGGCAATAG
>JABMMR010000033.1 GCA_013205525.1 Burkholderiales bacterium
ACCCCGAGGTGCTGGATGAGCGACTCGGCAGCCAACAACTTCGCCAGCATTTGCAAGCCAGGCACGATGCGCTGGCCGCCCAAGGTGGCGACGACGAAGAAAGTTTGCTCAACCTGTTGCGCCGAGCACATCACGGCGAAACCTTGCTGACGCTGGCGCGCGATGTGGAAGGGCGTTTGAGTGTGGAGCAAGTCGCTGATGATTTAAGTTTGCTGGCCGATACCTTGGTCGAGGTCGCCGCCTTGTGGGTTTGGGCGCGGCTGAAAGTGCGCCACCGTGAATTACCGTGTTTTGCTGTGCTGGGCTATGGCAAATGGGGTGGCAAGGAACTGGGCTACGGCAGCGACCTCGATATCGTCTTTGTGTACCAAGACGATCACCCGCAAGCAGGGGAAATTTACGCGGCTTTTGCCCGCAAGCTCATTCAATGGCTCACCATCAAAACCGGTGAGGGTGATGTGTATGAAATCGACACTGCCTTGCGCCCCAATGGGAGTGCTGGCTTGTTAGTGACTTCTTGGGAATCCTTTGCCGATTACCAAAGTCAGCGCGGCTCCAATACCGCTTGGGTTTGGGAGCACCAAGCGATGACGCGGGCGCGGTTTTGCGTGGGCGATGAGGGCTTGCGTCAGCCGTTTGAGGCCGTGCGTCGCCAAGTTTTGTGTGCCCCCCGAGACCCGCAGGCTTTGGCCCGCGAGGTGGTTGCCATGCGCGACAAAATGCGCGCAGCCCACACCTCCAGGCCTGATGAGTTTGACTTCAAACACAGTTTGGGGGGCATGATTGATGCTGAATTCGTGGTGCAATTTTTGGTCTTGGCCCACGCCCACCCACACCCAGAATTGGCTGACAACCTGGGCAATATCGCCTTGTTAGAACATGCCGAGCGCTTGCGCTTGTTGCCTGCGGGCTTGGGTGGCGACAGCGCTGACGCTTACCGCGTGCTGCGCCACTTGCAGCACCAAGCGCGCTTAGACGAAGCGCCCGCGCAGGTGCCGGCCAGCCAAGTAGAGGCGCAAAAGCTGGCTATTGAGGGTTTGTGGCGTTTTGTATTTTCGTGACCAAGGCGCTGGTGGAATAGCCGCTGACAAAGGCAATAGCCAGTGCAGTGCCCCCCCAGCTGCGCACCAAGGCCGACTCGGCCAAGCGGTCCATGTCGTAGTCGCCGCCTTTGACATACATATCGGGACGCAACTGCTGAAGGAGTTGCAAGGGCGTATCTTCATCAAACCAAGTGACCAAGCTGACAGAAGCAAGAGCCGCCAACAAAAGTGCGCGGTCTTGCTGAGAATTCAAGGGGCGCTCGGGGCCTTTGCCCAAGCGCTTGGCCGAAGCGTCGGTATTGACGCCCACCACCAGCGAAGCACCCAATTGACGGGCTTGCTCCAAGTAGCTGGCGTGCCCTCGGTGCAGTACATCAAAGACGCCGTTGGTGAACACCACCGGCCCCAAGCTACGCAAATCTTGCATCCGCTCAAGTGCCAGTGAAGCCTCGCAGACTTTGTCGGCAAAACCATGGGGTGCGGTCATGCTTGACGCTGGCGCCATTGCGTGACCTGCGACTCGATCTGGGCCAAGTTGGCGATGACGGACACCTTGTCGGGCGCACGCCGCTGTAACACCGGCGCGCGACCGCCGGCCCAAATCTCGACATGCGCGGGCATGAGGCGGCGCAATTCAGTCAAAGCATCCAACACATGGTTAGGGTTTTGGCTCACGCTAAAGCTCAGCGCAACGATGTCAATTTGGTAGGCCGCCGCTGCTTTGATCATGTCGCTCATGGGAGTTTTTGCACCCATGGGCAAGCAGTGACAGCCTTGCAAACTCAACAGGCATTCAGCCATCAACAAACCCAAAACATGGTCTTCTTGGGGGAAAGTGGTGAGCAATATGCGCGGTTGCCGTTGCGGGGCATGGCTTTGAAGTTGGTGAATCGCCTGTCGCAAAACTCCGGCCACGCATTCGGTGTAAAGGTGCTCTTGAAACACCTCGATCTCGCCACGCATCCAAGCGTCGCCCACCATGGCATTGAGCGGGGCGAGTAACTCGATGACAAAGCGGCTCACCCCCATGCTGACGACGGCTTGATGCAAAAGACTGCGCACGCCATCGATATCGTGACAGCGCAACAAAGTCAAAGCGTCTTGCAAGGCATAGTCAGAGCTCCCTTTGGCCTGAGCCAAAGCCATTGGAACGCCCAGCATCGCCTCGGTGATGGTCTGCAGTTGTTCTGTAGACAAAGCCACCACGGCACCTGGGCGGTGACCCGCGTCTAGCAAGCGTTTGATGATGCGCAGTTTTTCAACTTGCGCCAAGGGGTAGGTGCGCTCGCCAAAATTGTCGCGCAAGGGCTCTGGAAAACCATAGCGACGCTCCCACACCCTGAGGGTGTCCTTGCCCAGACCGGTATCGCGCTCGACGGCGGCTATCGAAAATCGTAAATGATTTGATTCGCCATCGCTTAAATTCATAGGGTTATTTTCTTAATAAATCAAGACGTTTACTTGCGTCATGGACAATATCACAAAACCCTTTTGAGGACCCCCCATGAAAACACTGCACAAAACCATTTTTAACGCCTTGCTCTTTGCCTTCTTGGCGAGTGGCTATGCAGCAAGGGCTGCCGACACCAAACCCGCGCCGCTGGCCCCCAGTGCCGCCGAATGTCCCTCGGTGCTTCGCTACACGGTAGACCGACTGCAAGACGAGAAGCCGCAAAACCTGTGCCAGTACGCGGGTCAAGTGGTGTTGGTGGTCAATACCGCCAGCTTTTGCGGCTTCACGCCCCAGTACAAATCTTTGGAAGCCTTGTACGACAAATACAAAGGCAAAGGTTTGGTGGTGTTGGGTTTTCCTTCCAACGATTTTTCCCAAGAACCTGCCAACAACCAAAAAATCGCCGACTTTTGTGAAAACACTTACGGCGTGAAGTTCCCCATGTTCAGCAAAACCACGGTGCGCGGCAGCGATGCCTCACCTTTGTTCAAGCAACTCACCCAAATCACCGACACATCCCCCAAGTGGAACTTTTACAAATACCTCATCAGCCGCGACGGCAAACAGGTGAAGAGCTACAACAGCACCACAGACCCCATGGACAAAGCTTTTTTGGCCGAGGTTGAAAAACTGCTTGTCACCCGAGTGAACTGATGCGTCAACGGGTTGCCGTTATAGGCTCAGGCATCGCTGGCTTGTCTGCCGCCCACCACTTGAACCCGTATGCCGACGTCAGCTTGCTAGAGGCAGGCGGGTATTTTGGTGGACACACCCACACGGTGGATGTCAGCTTGCCCGACATCAGTGGCCAAACCGTCACCCACGGTGTTGACACGGGGTTTTTGGTCTACAACCAACGCACCTACCCTGGCCTGATTGCTTTGTTCGAACAACTCAACATTCGCACCGCGCCCTCGGATATGTCGTTTTCCGTGCAAGCGCATTGGGACGACAACGGTCAAGTGCTGGAATGGAATGGCGCCAATTTAAACAGCGTGTTCGCGCAGCGCAGCAACTTGTTCAGGCCGCGTTTTTGGGGTTTGCTGCGCGACATCTTGCGCTTTAACCAACTCGCCACCGAGTTGGCCCAAACCGGCCAAGCAGATGCCTTGGCCCAGCCTTTGCAAGATTTTTTAGACCAGCATGGTTTTGGCAGCACTTTTCGCAACGGCTATTTGCTCCCCATGCTGGGCTGTATTTGGAGTTGCCCGACCACCCAAATGCTGCAGTTTCCCGTGGCCACCATGGTGCGCTTTTGTGACAACCACGGTTTGCTGCAAGTCAGCAACCGCCCGCCTTGGTTCACTGTGGCCGGCGGCGCCAAGCATTATGTGAAAGCCATCACCGACACCCTCAGCGATAAGCGCTTGAACACCCCCGTGCTGGGCATTGCCCGTGACGCACAAGGTGCGCGCGTTCGCACCGCGCAAGGGGTGGAGCATTTCGACCAAGTGGTGTTGGCCACCCACCCCGACCAAGCACTGGGCTTGCTAGAGCAGCCCAGCGACACCGAGCAAGCGCTGTTGGGCGCTATCAGCTTTCAAGCCAACCGCGCTGTGTTGCACACCGACACCAGCGTCATGCCCCAACGTCGTTTGGCTTGGGCTGCGTGGAATTACCAACGCACCCAAGCCGAAAGCGAAACCGCCCATGTGTGTTTGCATTACTGGCTCAATCGCCTGCAGCCCCTGCCCTTCAAGCAAGATGTCATCGTCTCACTCAACCCGGCCACGCCCATAGACCCCTCGTGCATCTTGGGCAGCTACGGCTATGCGCATCCGGTGTTTGACTTGCCCGCCATCGCTGCGCAAGCCGAGTTGCCGCGCTTGCAAGGCCAGCAACACACTTGGTATGCAGGCGCTTGGATGCGATACGGCTTTCATGAAGACGGTTTTCAAGCCGGCTTGGCCGCCGCACAAGGCTTGCTGGCGCAGATTAACCACCAGGAAGAGGCCTTGGCGTGAGCCAGGCAACGCCGATGATTGCTTGGGGTCAAGTCCGGCACAGCCGCGCGCGGCCTAAAAGCCATGCGTTTGCCTACCCCACTTGGTTTTTATTGCTGCCTATGCGCAGCATGGCACTTTTTGGAAGCGGTGTCTTGGCCTTGAACCGCCGCGCAGCGATTTCTTTTCATGATGTCGACCATGGAGATGGACGTGCGGCACCCGAAGGCGGCGCTTTGTCTTGGCTAGATGAGTTGCTGCTCAGCCAAGGCATATTGGATGCCCAAGGCGAGGTTTGGTTGCACTGCTATGCCAGAGTGTGGGGCTATGCCTTCAAGCCGGTGAGTTTTTGGTATTGCCACCGAGACGACGACAGCTTGGCTGCCATCGTGGTGGAGGTGAACAACACCTTTGGCGAGCGTCACTGCTATGTTTTGCACCAGCCCCGCTATGGGCAAACCTTGCATGCCGACAAAGTATTTCATGTGTCGCCCTTTTGCCATGTGCAAGGTCAGTACAACTTTCGCTTCATGCGCACTGTTCATGAGGGCAAAGCCAAAACCGTGGCGCGCATAGACCACAGCGATGCACTGGGATTGCTCATCAGCACCAGTGTCAGCGGCAGTCTTGAGCCCCTCACCACTGCCTCGCTGCGCACCGCCTTGTGGCGCTACCCCTTGCAAAGTTTTGGCGTGATCGCGCGCATCCATTGGCAAGCGCTGGGGCTGTGGCTCAAGCGCGTGCCGTTTGTGCGCAAGCCCCCGCCTCCCGAACAGTTTGCCACCCGTGGTGGTCTGTGATTTTTGTATTGTTTCATCGCCTATTTTCTTAACCATGCCCAGCCTGCACTCCACCAACCCCAGCGCCCCCATCATCTCAAGCCCCAAAGCGCCTATGGCGGCACAACGCGCTTTGCGCATGCTCGAATCTTTGACGGTGGGCGGACTGAGTGTTGATCTGCCCGATGGACGACAACTGACTTTTGGCGCCGCCCAAAGCGGGCCACAAGCCAGCATGCGTATCCACGACTGGCAAGTGTTTGCGTTGACCATGCGCTCAGGCGACATCGGTTTTGCCGAGAGTTATATCGCCAAGCAATGGGACACGCCCGACTTGACCAGCTTGCTGCAATTGCTGGTGGCGAATCGGCGGGTGATGGACGATTTGATTTTTGGTACTTGGTGGGGACGCTTGGCTTACCAAGTGCGGCACTGGACGCGGCGCAACACCAAAAAGAACAGCAGTAAAAATATCCACGCCCACTACGATTTGGGAAACGGCTTTTACAGCCTGTGGCTAGACCCCAGCATGTCTTATTCCTCGGCATGGTTTGATGACGACTACAACCAACCCCTTATCGTTGCACAACATGCCAAAGTCCGTCGCGCCCTGCGCATGGCGGGGGTGCTTGCGGGGCAGTCCCAGCGTGTGCTTGAGATTGGCTGCGGCTGGGGCGGCTTGGCCGAGATCGCCACCCGAGAATGCGGCGCCAAAGTCACAGGCATCACCCTGAGTCCCGCACAGTTGGCCTATGCCAGCGAGCGCCTAGGCGCACAATCGCTGCACGCAGATTTGCGCTTGCAAGATTACCGCGATACCGACGACGGCCCCTATGACGCGATTTGTTCCATCGAGATGATCGAGGCCGTGGGTCGGGCTTATTGGCCCACCTATTTCCAAACCGTTGCGCGCTTGCTCAAACCCGGCGGTCAGGCTTGCATACAAAGCATCGTCATCGATGACGCCTTGTTCGAGCGCTATGCCTTGGGCACCGACTTCATTCAGCAGTACATATTCCCTGGTGGTTTTTTGCCCAGCACCAGCCAATTCAAAGCGCAAGCGCAGGCTGCGGGCTTGCAAGTGGTTGACAGTTTTGCCTTCGGTCAAGACTATGCAGAAACCTTGAAACGTTGGCGCGAAACCTATGTGCAGGCCTTACCTCACATGGGCGACTTGGGCTTTGACCAGCGTTTTGAGCGCACCTGGGTGTTTTACTTAGCCTACTGCGAAGCCGCCTTTTTGGAACGCAACACCGACGTGGTTCAGTTCACCTTGCGCAAACCAGCATGAGCGACAGGCCAAGCGGGCACGTCACTGCCATGGCTTTGGCGCGCTTGGGCCTACCCGCTTTGCCCTTGGCCTTTGTGGCTCTGCCCTTGTATGTGTTGTGGCCGCATTACTTTGCCACCCAGTTTGGGGTCTCGCTTTCTTTGATCGGTGGCTTGTTGCTGTTGGCGCGCGCCTTGGATGCCTTGATCGACCCCAGTCTGGGTCACTGGCTAGACAGTTGTTATGCGCAAAGCCCTGCGCGTGTGCTGCGCCGCTGCTACTTGGCCGCGCTGTTACTGGGCTTGTCTTTCATCGGCTTGTTTTTTCCGCAATGGTTGCTTGGGCAGAGTGTGGCGCAAGCCGATTTGCTGCTGTTGGTGGGCGCTTTGCTGCTGGTTTGTTATCTGAGCTACAGCGTGCTCACGATTGCCCTGCAAGCTTGGGGCGCTCGTTTAGGCGGCGACGCTGTGGCACGCAGTCGTCTGGTGGGTTGGCGAGAGGGCTTGGGCTTGGCGGGCGTGGTCTTGGCTTCTTTGGTGTCGGGCTTGGCAGGCATACCGGAGTTGGTGGCCGTGTTCATTGGTGTGCTGGTCTTGGGCATGCTGTCATGGTCTGGCGCGATACAACCGGCGCCCAGTCCGAACACCGACCACGGCGGCTGGTGGTCTTCGCTTTGGCATCCTTTGAAAGACACAGCGTTTCGCGGCTTGCTGCGGGTCTATATGGTCAATGGCATCGCCTCGGCCATTCCAGCCACGCTCATCGTGTTTTTTGTGCAAGACCGATTGCAGCTTGATGCGCAAATGCAGGCGCAGTTCTTGGGGGTTTATTTTGTGGCTGCTGCCCTGTCCATGCCGCTTTGGCTGCGCGTGATTGAACGCTTTGGCTTGCTCAGCGCTTGGGCTGCGGGCATGGCCATGGCGGTGTTGGTGTTTATCTGGTCCTATGCTTTAGGCGCGGGAGATGTGTGGGGATACACCGCTATTTGCGCACTGTCGGGACTGGCTTTGGGTGCAGACTTGATCGTCCCAGGCGCTTTGCTCAACGGTGTTTTGCAAAACCGTGGCCCGCAAGACAGCCATGCAGGCGCCTATTTTGGCTGGTGGCAAGTGGCTACCAAACTCAATTTGGCGCTGGCCGCTGGCATCGCTTTGCCTTTGCTAGAGTGGCTGGGCTACACCCCAGGTGCGCAAGACCCCAGCGCCTTGGCAGCACTCAGCGGGTCGTATGCCTTGCTGCCCTGTGCTTTGAAATTGGTGGCGCTGTGGCTTTTGCTCAGTGCCTCGCGTGTCACACTGATGAACAAGGAGACTGTATGAATCGACGTTTATGGTTGTCTGCGGCCACAGCCACCGCTTTGGGTGCGAGTGGCTGTGCGGGCCCCTCTTTGAATGACTATGCCCAAGCCCAGCCGGCACTCGATCTGAAAACTTACTTCAACGGCGTGATTGACGCTTGGGGTGTTTTCACCGACCGCTCGGGACGTGTGGTCAAGCGCTTCACCGTGGTGATGAACTGCAGCTGGAATGGCGAGCAAGGCGTGCTCGATGAAGACTTTGTGTATTCCGATGGCAGCACCCAAAAACGCATTTGGAAGTTGCAGCACTTGGGTGACGGCAATTACAGCGGCTCAGCCGATGATGTGGTGGGACTCGCCAAGGGGGCCAGCCGTGGCAATGCGTTTCGCTGGGGCTACACCTTGGCGCTGCCGGTCGATGGCCGCGTGTGGGAGGTGCAGTTTGACGACTGGATGTACCTCATGAACGAGCGTGTCATGCTCAACAAGGCCAGCATGTCAAAGCTGGGCATCTTTTTGGGCGAGGTCACTTTGGCGTTCACCAAGCGGGCTTAAAACATGGCTTGGCTCACACCTTTTAATAAACCCATCACCGAGTGGCGCGGTCGCAGCGTGTGGCTGGTGGGGGCCTCCAGCGGCATAGGCTTGGCCTGTGCCAAGGCCTTGCATGCGCAGGGTGCCAAGGTGTGTGTGTCAGCCAGGCAAGAGGCCTTGCTGCAAGCCTTTGTGTCAGAACACCTTGGCAGCATGGCCTTGGCCCTGGACGTGACTGACGCGCAAGCGGTTCAAGCAGCGGCCCGTGTTATTGAAACCCACCAAGGCTTGGATGTGGTGATGTATTGCGCCGGCGTCTACCAGCCACTGCGCGCCACCGACTACAACTTGGCCGTCATGGAACAACACATGGCCGTGAATTACCACGGCGCTTTGTATGTGCTCGATGCGGTCTTGCCCACTTTGCTCTCCCAAGGTCACGGTCACCTCAGCTTGGTCTCTAGCGTCGCCGGTTACCGAGGTTTGCCGCAAAGCTTGGCCTATGGCCCGAGCAAAGCGGCACTCACCCATTTGGGCGAAGCCCTGTATTTAGATTTGCAAGACAGCGGCATTGGCGTGAGTGTCATCAACCCTGGGTTTGTAGACACGCCGCTGACTGCGCAAAACCAATTCACCATGCCCGCTCTCATCACCTCAGCGCAAGCCGCCCAACATATCTTGCAAGGCTGGCGCAACGGATTGTTTGAAATCCATTTCCCCAAACGCTTCACCCTGTGGCTGCAGTTGCTGCGGGTGTTGCCCTACCGTTGGTATTTTTCATTGGTGCGCCGCGCCACAGGCATGTAAGCATGAACCCAACTTCTTTGAACGAAACGGTGGACGCCTTGGTGCAGACGTTTGAAAACCTCAAGCCCACCGACCTGTCCACCTTAAGCAACTGGTATGCGCCCGATGCTCGCTTTAAGGACCCGTTCAAAGAGGTGCAAGGCGTGAGCGCTATTGCGGCGGTTTTCACACACATGTACGAGACTCTGCATGAGCCACGTTTTGTGGTGACCGAGCGCATTGTGCAAGGTCAGCAGTGTTTTTTGGTCTGGGATTTTGTGTTTCGCTTCAAGACCGGTGACAGCCAAACCAGCCAATGCATACGCGGGGGTTCGCATCTTCAGTTTGTGCAATCCGACGACGGCGCTTGGCGCATCAGCTTGCACCGCGATTACTGGGACGCGGCTGAAGAGTTGTATGAAAAACTGCCGCTGGTGGGCGGCTTGATGCGCTGGCTGAAAAAACGCGTTAACAGTTAAGGCAAGCTTTAAGCCGGCAACGTTTCCATGAAGCTGACGCGCTGCGCGAGCTTTTCTTGCAAGACGGCCAAGTTGGCGTAGTCGTTGCGCCACCCGATATGGGGAAAGCGAAAGTCCAGATAGCCCAAAGCACAACCCACTGCCAAGTCGGACAAATTCAAATGCGTACCGCAGCAATGGGGCTTGTCGCCCAGGCCTTGGCTCATGGCCGCCAAACTGTCGTGCACCTTACCCAAATGCCGGTCTATCCAGGCTTGGCTGCGCTCGGCTTCGCTGCGACCGGGCCAATGCGCTTCTAGGCGAGCGGCGATGGCCGCATCAAGCAAACCATCGGCCAAAGCCTCCCAAATTTTCACCTCGGTGCGCTCACGCCCACTGGGGGGAATCAGCTTGCCTACGGGCGACAAGGTGTCAAGGTATTCGACGATGACGCGAGAATCAAACATAGCCTCGCCGCCTTCCATGACCAAGCAAGGAACTTTGCCCAAAGGATTAGATGAAGTGATGGTGCTGTCGCTTGCCCAAACATCTTCCTGCACAAATTCATATTCGAGTTTTTTCTCGGCCATGACAACACGCACTTTGCGCACATAAGGACTGGGGACTGAGCCGATCAATTTCATACACACATCAATTTGTTTCGTAATCAGTCATTCTATAGAGTCAGCATAGCGCCTGGCTTAGGCCCAGCGGTTTAGCCACGCCTAGAATCGGCGTTATGAATACTTTTTCGGTGACCGCTTTATCGCCCTTGGATGGCAGATACGCCAACAAACTCAAGCCTTTGCAGCTGCTCATGAGCGAGCACGGCTTTATGCACCGCCGCGTTCAAGTCGAGGTGGCTTGGTTCATCGCCTTGAGTGACGCCGGCATGGCGGAGTTCGCGCCTCTGAGTCAAGCGGCACGGCAACATCTGGCGCAGCTGGTGCTTGCCTTCTCTGCGCAAGACAGCTTGGCCATCAAAGAGATTGAGCGCACCACCAACCATGATGTGAAAGCGGTGGAGTATTGGCTCAAAGCGCAATGCCAGTCGGCCCAGTTGAGTAGCGCTTTGCGAGAAGAGTTGGGCTCTGCCAATGAGTTTATTCATTTCGCTTGCACCAGCGAAGACATCAACAACACCAGCCATGCTTTGCAGCTGCAAGCCGCGCGCGAACAAGTGCTGTTGCCTGCCATCGACGCGCTCATAGCCAAACTTCGCGACATGGCGCAACAGTACGCCCACCAAGCCATGCTCAGTCGCACCCATGGCCAAACCGCCAGCCCGACCACGGTCGGTAAAGAAATGGCCAATGTGCTCATGCGCGTGCAAAACGCCCGCCAACGCATAGCTGCGGTGGTGCTCTTGGCCAAAATGAATGGCGCAGTAGGCAACTACAACGCCCATGTGGCGGCCAGCGCCTATATCGATTGGCCGGCCTTTACGCGCCGCGTTATCGAGTCACCCACCAGCGCGGGCGGCCTGGGGCTGGTGCAACAAACTTACAGCATTCAAATCGAGCCGCACGACTACATGGCCGAGTTGTTTGACGCCATCGCCCGAACCAACACGGTGTTGATAGACCTGTCACGCGACTTGTGGGGCTACATCGCATTGGGGTATTTCAAGCAAAGTTTGAAAGAGGGTGAAATTGGCTCGTCTACCATGCCGCACAAAGTCAACCCGATTGATTTTGAAAATGCCGAAGGTAATTTGGGTGTGGCCAATGCGCTGCTGCGCCACTTGAGCGAGAAGTTGCCCATCAGCCGTTGGCAGCGCGATTTGTCTGACAGCACGGTGCTGCGCAATATGGGTGTCGCTTTGGGTCACTGCGATTTGGCTTACCAGTCTTTGTTGCAAGGCTTGAATAAGCTGGAGCTCAATAGCCAAGCCTTGGACGCCGACTTGGACCAAGCTTGGGAGGTATTGGCCGAGCCGATTCAAACCGTGATGCGCCGCTATGGCGTGGCCGGTGCTTATGAGCAACTCAAAGCCCTGACCCGCGGCCAGCGCGTGACCCGCGAAGACTTGCATGGTCTGATCCACACCTTGGCTATTCCAGACAACGAAAAACAGCGCTTGCTGGCGCTTACGCCGGCCAACTACATTGGTTTGGCGGCAGAGTTGGCTTTAAAAGCTTAGTTGCCTCAGGTCTTAGCGCGTTCAGCATAGCGGTTAAACCGCCAAGAGTCGCCGTGCAAGGTGATGCGCCGCCAGACTGCGCGTTTATCCACAGGGCTCAGCTCGGGCCAGCGTTGCACCTCCTCAAAGCTGCGCCCACAGCCCTTGCACACCGGGTCGCCTTGGCTGGTGGAACAAATGGCGATGCAAGGCGTGTCGGTGGTGGTGTCGTACCACGCTTGCCATGCGGCATAGGCCTTGGCGGGAAAGCCTTTTTCAGCGGCAAGTTCTTGGTGGTGATAAATCATCAGGGCATAGACCTCGGCCAAAGCGCGCAACTCGGGCGCCAAGGTCACGCCGTCGGGCGACGGCTTTAAAGCACGCCAATAGTTGATGGCCGACTCGATGTCGGTGATGTGAATACCGCTCATGCTCATTGGGGCTGTAACAGATCGCGGCGCACACGCTCTAAGCTGCGCAAACGCGAATCGATGATGGACGCTTCCATTTGACCCGCGCGGTCGAGTTTGCCGTCTTTGCTCAGTTGCTTGGCCAGGTCTTGGGCTGCGCGCAATCTATCGATGGCGCCCACCTCGTCCCAACGCACCACATGAAATTCCGCGTCGGCGCGCAATGAACGCAGCCGCTCACCGGTTTGCGCCAGCGCTTGCGCCGACAAGTCCCAGGCCAAGGCGTCTTTCGGGTGCTGCGCCAGCCACAGCTGTAGGGTCTCGCTGGCTTGGTTGGCCAGCGCCATTTGCTTGGCATCCAATCGACACTGGGTTTGTAATATGACACGCGCACGGTCTATCACCTTGGGGCCCAAGGCTTGCAAGCATTGCTCTGGGTTGTTTAAGTGCCGCTCGGTGTCCGCCGCCAGTAACTGCGCCGCACGCAAACCGGCCGGGTCTTCTCGCACCAGTTGCAGCAAAGTGTTCAAGGCTTCACGCGCAGGCGCGGCGCGGCGTTGCAGGGTGTAGGCCATCACGCCGGCATACAGCATGGCGGCACGCTTGGCCACGGGCAGTTCGGGAGAAAAATCCTTTTCCAAGGTATCGGCGATTTTTTGCTGATCATCCACAAAAGGACTCATCAGAGAGCGCGCACGCGCGGCCATCATGGCGTGTTCTGTGCTGGTCTCGACAGGCGCGAATGTTCGGCCCAAGCCAAGGCGTGCTTGCATGTCGCCAATGCGTTCGGTGGTGAGTGGGTGGCTGCGCAAATACGGGTAGTTGCCGTTGTCGCTCAAACGCGCGGCCTGTTGCAGCTTTTGAAACATGCCGACAAAACCTTGGGAGTCAAAGCCCGCTTGCGCGTGCACATTGAAGCCCAAGCGATCGGCTTCACGCTCCATGTCACGAGAGAAATTCAGCTGTCCTTGCGCTGAGCCGGCGGTGCCACCCATGATCATTGCAGTGGCGGCGTCGGGGCTGCGGCTGGCGGCGAGCACGCCTAAGATCATGCCGGCGATTAAAAATGGCGTGCTGCGCCCTTGCTGGTCTTGCATGCGGGCGATGTGGCGCTGCGTCACATGGCTGAGCTCGTGCGCCATCACCGAGGCCAGCTCGTCGCGGCTGGACACCACCGCGATCAAGCCCAAATGCACGCCCATGAAGCCGCCTGGCAAGGCGAAGGCATTCACCGATTTGTCGCGAATCAAAAACACATCCCAGGCAAACACTTCGTCTTGCTCGGGTTGCAAATTGCCCAGTTGCATGGCCGATTCGCGCAGCGGCTGCCAAATGGTTTGCAAATAGTCCATCAACACTGGGTCGTCCATGTAATCCGCGTCGGTCACCAACTGGCGCATGATGGACTCGCCCAAACGCCGCTCTTGCTGCACGCTCATGCCGTTGCCGTCGCCAATATTGGGCAGCCGCCCCGCACTGCTTTGCGCTTGCAGACCCAATGGTGACACGGCACCTAGCGCCAAGGCCAGGCTGAGCGCCAAGGGTCGCAAACGGGTCAAAGATGTCATGGTCTGGGGGCGCGGGATCGTATGATGGGAGATTGATGTTACCCCTATAGAAAAACCATGTCTTTGACACACTTTGACGCCCAAGGCCAAGCCCATATGGTTGATGTGGGCCCCAAAACCACCACCCACCGCATCGCAGTGGCCACTGGCGACATTCATATGCTGCCCGCCACACTGGCTTTAATTGAAAGCGGTAACGCCAAAAAAGGTGATGTGATTGGCATCGCGCGCATTGCCGGCATCCAAGCGGCCAAGAAAACCAGCGACCTCATTCCGCTGTGCCACCCGCTGGCACTTACCCGCGTGTCGCTAGATTTTGAGCTGTGGCAAGACCCGCCCCGCGTGAACTGCACCGCCACGGTAGAGACCCACGGCCAAACTGGCGTGGAGATGGAAGCTTTGACCGCGGTGAATGTGGCACTCCTCACCATTTACGACATGTGCAAAGCGGTGGACCGTGGCATGACCATCAACGGCGTGAAGTTGATGGAGAAGCA
>JABMMR010000304.1 GCA_013205525.1 Burkholderiales bacterium
ATCCTGAACGTCGAAAAAGCGCGCTACGAAAAGCTGCTCACCAGCAATGAAATCATCACGCTGATCACGGCGCTTGGCACCGGCATCGGCCGCGGCGCGGGCAGCGATGACTTCAACCCCGACAAGCTGCGCTACCACCGCATCATCATCATGACCGATGCGGATGTGGACGGCGCGCACATTCGCACGCTGTTGCTCACTTTCTTTTATCGACAAATGCCCGAGTTGGTCGAGCGCGGTCACATCTATATTGCGCAACCCCCCTTGTACAAAGTCAAGGTGGGAAAGGAAGAACAGTATTTGAAAGACCAGTTGGCCTTGGATTTGTTTTTGCTTAAAGTGGCCCTTAAAGACGCGAGCCTGCATACGGGGGGCGCCAACACGCAAACCCTGACGGGCGACACTTTGAATGAATTAGCGCGCAAGCACCAAGTGGCTGAAGCTGTTATTTCACGCTTGAGCAGCATCATGGACGCCGAGGCATTGCGCGGCATGGCCGATGGGGTATCTCTGAACCTAGACAGCTTAGATAAAGCGCAAACAAGCGCGGCGGCCTTGCAAATGAAGTTGCGTGAACTGGGCAGCGGCTCGGAAGTGGCGGCCGAGTTTGATGTGCGCACCGACAAACCTATTTTGCGCTTGAGCCGTCATCACCACGGCAATGTGAAGAGCAGTCTGATTACCCAAGACTTTGTGCATGGCGCTGATTACGCTGCCTTGGCTGAAGCGGCCATCACCTTCAGAGACTTGCTTGGCGAAGGCGCGCGCATAGAGCGTGGTGAGGGTGAGCGTCGCAAGGAAGAAAAAATCAGCGACTTCCGCCAGGCCATGAAGTGGCTGATTGGTCAAGCCGAAAACGCCACGGCTCGCCAGCGTTACAAAGGCTTGGGCGAGATGAATCCCGAGCAATTGTGGGAAACCACCATGGATCCGGCGGTTCGCCGTTTGCTGCGCGTGCAAATCGATGATGCGATTGAAGCCGATCGGGTGTTCACCATGTTGATGGGCGACGAGGTTGAACCGCGACGCGTTTTCATCGAGACCAATGCTTTGCGCGCTGGCAATATCGACGTTTAAGTGCTTGCTTGGATGTGGTTTGGGTGACAGCCCATGGCTTGCGCTATGGCCATGAAGGGCGAAAGCACCACGTGCAGGCCATAAAATCGACGGTTTTACAAAAGGCATGAATGCTTTATCCAGAAAGTTTTGATGTGTTGGTGGTGGGCGGCGGACATGCTGGCACGGAAGCCGCATTGGCGTCGGCGCGCATGGGTTGTCGCACCTTGTTGCTCACGCATAACATCGAAACTTTGGGCCAGATGAGCTGCAACCCGTCCATAGGTGGCATTGGCAAAGGCCATTTGGTGAAAGAGCTGGATGCTTTGGGCGGTGCCATGGCTTTGGCTACCGACCAAGCGGGAATTCAATTTCGTATTTTGAACCGCTCCAAAGGCCCAGCGGTGCGTGCCACGCGCGCCCAAGCCGATCGTGTACTTTACAAAGCGGCGGTTAGGCGTCGCTTGGAAACCCAGCCCAATCTTTGGTTGTTCCAGCAAGCGGTTGACGACCTGATGATTGAGGGCTCAAGGGTTGTTGGTGCTGCGACGCAAGTGGGCATCTGCTTTCGTGCCAGGGCAGTGGTTTTAACCGCGGGCACTTTTTTGGATGGAAAAATCCACGTCGGTCTAGACAACTATGCCGCGGGTCGTGCCGGTGACCCGCCGGCTGGCCGGTTGTCCGCGCGGCTCAAAGAGTTGCGCTTACCCCAAGGCCGATTGAAGACGGGCACACCGCCACGCATAGATGGCAAAAGCATAGATTTTTCTAAATGCACAGAGCAAGCCGGCGACGGCATGTTGGGCGGTGAGTCCGCGCAAATGCCGGTGTTCAGTTTCATGGGGCGCGCCGATATGCACCCAGACCAAAGGTCTTGCTGGATTACCCACACCAATGCGCAAACACACGACATCATTCGTTCGGGCTTTGACCGAAGCCCCATGTTCACCGGCAAGATCGACGGTATTGGCCCGCGCTATTGTCCCAGCGTAGAAGACAAAATCAACCGGTTTGCAGACAAACCCAGCCATCAAATTTTTCTAGAGCCCGAGGGCTTGACCACCGAAGAGTACTACCCCAACGGCATATCTACCAGCCTGCCTTTTGATGTGCAATTGGCCTTGGTTCGCTCGATTGCGGGCTTGGAAGGCGCGCATATTTTGCGCCCTGGCTACGCCATTGAATACGATTACTTTGACCCGCGTGAACTCAAGCGCAGCTTTGAAACCCGCTCGATTGATGGACTTTTCTTTGCCGGTCAAATCAACGGAACCACGGGTTACGAAGAGGCCGCGGTACAAGGGTTGTATGCGGGCGTGAATGCAGCACTCCAAG
>JABMMR010000305.1 GCA_013205525.1 Burkholderiales bacterium
GACTCCTTGGTGGGGCGTCTGCAAATGCTCGATGGACGCAGCCTGTCTTGGACCGAAATGCGCTTGCGTCGTCAAGCCGCTTGTTCGGTATGTGGCACTGACCAACGTTCATAATTTCTCACAGCCATGGCGGGGCGATCGACTTGTGAGGCTTCTCTTACCGACTGCTTAAACAAATACTTGGCTTTTTCCACAACACGGCAACTCGCTGCATTGCGTACATCAACACGGCACACCAAGCGCAGCTTGGGTACATGCAGCAAAGCCATCTCACTTAAAGCCGCCACCGCCTCGCTCATCAAGCCGCGGCCTTGGTAGCTGGTTCGACACCAATAGCCCAATTCAAACTCTGGAACAGAGGGGTCAATGCGATGAAAACCCACGCTACCCACCAGCGCACCTGTAGCCTTGTCAACCATCAACATAGGCCAAGCCAAGCCCATGACAAACGCGCCAAAGCAGGACTGGCAATAATTTTCTGTTCGCTCTGCTGACTGCGGTTTTTGCGCCCACGGCAGTGAATCGGGCCACAGCCTAAGCGCCGACAAACTTTCTGCGACTGCGACATACAAGGCCTCACCATCGCCTGGATAAGGACAACGCAACAGCAAGCGTGGCGTGTCGATAAATTCAACCAGTGCAAAACTCATACGCCGGTGATCCAGCCTTCAAGCGTATCCATATCTTTGGGCAAGCCATAGCGCATATCGCCTTGTTCTCGGCATTGATGCGCCACAGCGGCTTGCACCATGCACAGGACCGCGTCAAGTTTGTCGCCGCTGGCGTCGGCCACCACAGCATCATGTTGTGCGG
Organism: Burkholderiales bacterium; assembly: GCA_013205525.1. Classification (GTDB taxonomy): domain Bacteria; phylum Pseudomonadota; class Gammaproteobacteria; order Burkholderiales; family Burkholderiaceae_C; genus Limnohabitans. Next base: position 814 of record JABMMR010000305.1, read on the forward strand.
GGCGCAGGTACAAAGTCACACCCACTTGGCCACTGACCAAGCCTTGCAAAATATCTTTTCGTGCAATCAAGCGCTCGGCGGTTTGCTTGGCCTTGTCGTCACTTTTGTAGCTGCGTGAGCCGATCAATTTTCTGGCTAACCATCCCGGATAGGCTTCCAATGCCACGCGTTGCTTGTCACCCGAATGAAGACCTGGAAAATCCAAGCCGGCTTGCAACATCAAGGGCAGGCCCGCGTGCAGCATATAGGCCACAGGCGGGTTGACCCATTTCATGGAAGGGCTGGAGCCTGCGGGCAGGTCGGTGGCACGGTGGGCAAATTTACCACCCGCGGGGCGGGCATCGCAAAAGGACTTGAAAGTCTGGCGTATGTGCTCGCGTGTGAGAGAGGCGAAATGGTCGATACAAGGCTTCCATTGGCTTGGCCAATTGAGCTGGGTGATCAACTCTCTGGGCAAGCCAAAAGGCAAATCAAAGCCGCCAACCCAAGGACCTGGCGTGTGCAAAGCTTCCTCGAAAGCCAACAGACTGTCGCAGGCCTGCATGTTCTCCAGCACCAAGCGCTTGTCGCGCCAAGCCCCCCAAGCCAACACAATGTTTTTGCGTGCAGTGGGTGAACTGCTGAAGTCACAGCCCAGCAGGCGCGACTGCGTTAATGCCACCGCACCCACATGTCTTCAGTCTTTTTTGGGAATGAGTGAAAGAAACTCTCGACGCAAATCGGGGTCTTTCAAAAATGCACCGCGCATGACCGAGTTGATCATGCGGCTGTCCATGTCTTTCACGCCACGCCAAGCCATGCAGTAGTGAGTGGCCTCCATGACAAGGGCTAAGCCATCGGGTTGGGTTTTGACTTGAATCAAGTCGGCCAACTGAACCACGGCTTCTTCTTGAATTTGCGGACGCCCCATCACCCACTCGGCCAAGCGAGCGTACTTCGATAAGCCAATCACATTGGTATTTTTATTGGGTAAAACGCCAATCCAAATTTTTCCAATGACGGGACAAAAATGGTGGCTGCAAGCACTGCGCACAGTGATGGGCCCAACAATCATCAACTCATTTAAGTGTTCGACATTAGGGAATTCGGTAATCACGGGAGGCTTGACAAAGCGTCCTTTGAATACTTCTTGCAGATACATTTTGGCTACGCGCCGCGCAGTGTCAGTGGTGTTGTGGTCGTTTTCGGTATCAATGACGAGGCTGCTGAGCACGCCCTTCATCTTGTCCTCGACTTCATCCAAAAGTTTTTCCAACTCGCCTGGCTCAATGAAGTCGGCGATATTGTCATTGGCATGAAAGCGCTGGCGCGAAGCTTTCAATCGCTCGCGGATTTGGCTTGAGACAGGCAAGCCTTCGTCGGTCGCGCCTGAAGCTATGTGAGTTTGTGTTGTTTTTGTCATGCAGCAGATACCAACTCTACATTTCGCAAACGGATATGCAATTCACGCAATTGTTTCTCGTCCACCAACGAGGGCGCTTGGGTAAGCAAGCACTGCGCACGTTGGGTTTTGGGAAAAGCAATCACATCGCGGATCGACTCTGCACCTGTCATCAAGGTGACGATACGGTCTAAGCCAAAAGCCAAACCACCATGGGGCGGCGCGCCATACTGCAAGGCATCAAGCAAAAAGCCAAACTTGTCCTGGGCTTCTTCAGGGCTGATTTTGAGCGCATCAAACACCTTTTTCTGCACATCGGCACGGTGAATCCGCACTGAGCCACCACCCATCTCCCAGCCATTGAGCACCAGGTCGTAGCCCTGGGAGACGCACTGCTCAGGGGCGGTCTCCATCAGGTCTTCATGGCCGGGCTTGGGCGCGGTGAAGGGATGGTGCACGGCCGTGTGTCGTTGTGCCTCTTCGTCAAATTCAAACATCGGGAAATCAATCACCCACAGCGGGCGCCAGCCGGCTTCAAGCAAACCATTGCGCCGACCAAACTCGCTGTGTCCGACCTTGACGCGCAAGGCACCAACCGCGTCATTCACCACCTTGGACCGGTCGGCGCCAAAGAAAATCAGGTCGCCATCCTGCGCCTGCGTTCGATCCAACAGGGCGCTCAAAGCCCGGTCGTGAATATTCTTGACGATCGGGCTCTGCAGCCCATCGCGTCCAAGTGCGCGGTCATTGACCTTGATGTAGGCCAAGCCCTTGGCCCCGTAGATCTTGACGAACTCGGTGTAAGCATCAATTTCGCCGCGGCTCAAGCCGCCGCTTTCACGCGCGCCACCGGGAATACGCAAACCGACCACCCGGCCGTCCTTCATGGTGGCGGCACTCGCGAAAACTTTGAAATCGACATCGGCCATGACATCGGTCAATTCGGTCAGCTCAAGCTTGACCCGCAAGTCCGGCTTATCCGAACCGTACTGGCGCATCGCCTGGGCATAGGTCATCACTGGAAACTCGCCCAGATCGACCTTCAGGGTGGCCTCAAACACGGTCTTGATCATGTCCTGGAACAGGTCGCGAATGTCCTGCTCGCTCAAAAAAGAGGTTTCAATGTCGATTTGTGTGAATTCGGGCTGGCGGTCAGCGCGCAAATCTTCGTCCCGGAAGCACTTGGTGATCTGGTAATAACGGTCAAAGCCGGCGACCATGAGCAACTGCTTGAACAACTGGGGGCTTTGTGGCAGCGCAAAAAAGTGCCCGTCATGCACGCGGCTGGGCACCAGGTAGTCGCGCGCGCCCTCGGGTGTCGACTTGCCCAGCATCGGCGTCTCGATATCCACAAAACCATGTGCATCAAGAAATTTACGCACCTCCATGGCTACGCGGTAGCGCAACATCAGGTTGTTCTGCATGTAGGGGCGGCGCAAATCCAGCACCCGGTGCGTCAGGCGCGTGGTCTCGCTGAGGTTGTCGTCGTCAAGTTGGAACGGCGGCGTGACCGAGGGGTTGAGCACAGTGAGTTCATGACACAGCACCTCGATGCTGCCGCTCTTGAGTTGCTCGTTGCTGGTGCCCTCGGGGCGGGCACGCACCAGGCCCTTGACCTGAATACAAAATTCGTTGCGCAGCCCCTCGGCGGCGGCAAACATGTCAGGCCGGTCGGGGTCACA
>JABMMR010000034.1 GCA_013205525.1 Burkholderiales bacterium
AAAGCGCGTTGCAGGTAGGGCGACTGCTGCACTTCACCCATTGCATAGCCGCCCTCAAAAGCCACGCGTGCTGCTGCCTGCGCTTGCTGCGCGGTTTGGGCTGGGCTGTTCTTTTCAGGCGCATAAGCTTGGGTACTGAGCCAAGCACAAGCGGTTTTGCAAGCCAGCGGCAGGGGTTGTTCCCAAGCTTGGGCGTAGACCTCATGCAAATCATCTAGAAGAGCTTGCGCTTGGGTCGCAGGCAGGGGCGAGAGTGAGAGCAGGGCGTCGCTGCCGCATTGCATTCTGCGACTGGGCTGGCCAGCGGCAAGCGCGCTTAAATGGTCAATCCACACATCGGTGAGGGTGTAGAGGCTGGGGTTTTTGTTCTGCAGCACCCGTCCTGGGCGCAGGTGTATGTGCAGCACCGTGTCGTCTTGGGGTGTCAGCCAAGGCTTGAGGTTTTTCAGCAGGGTTTCGCGCAACTGCAGCATTTGGGTTTGTTGTAATTCACCCATGGCGCCCAAGGCTAAGCGCCCTTGCAGTTTCCATTGCGTCAAGGTGGCTTGGGGCTGGTCGCTATTGAAGAGTTCTTGTTGCAGGATGAAGTAAGTCAAGCCGTCGGGCGCAAACGGTTCGTCATCGCTTTGGGCGGTGGGCGGCAGGTCGAGACGGGCTTGCAAATGATGCAAAAAATACACCTCTTGCGGGCGACGCAAAAGCAATTTGAGGGCAGAACTGTCCGCGCGGTCTGGGGCTTTAGCGAGCGACTGTTCGCTAGGCTGCGCTGGTGGCTGAAGATTGAGTTGGGCGGCAGTGGTTCTGGCTGTCGCCCAATGCTTGTCATAGGTGAAAAACCCCGAAGCCGCATCGAAATACTGCGAGGAAAAAGCTTGCAAGGGTTGTAAGCGCGCTGCAAAAGCCACACCCGATGCGCCGCCTCGCTGGTGGCACAAGTTGAGGTGGTCTAGGAGTTGCCCCACCAGCACCGAGGGTGGCAAGACTGCGTGGTCGCTGGCGCGTCGCCCCTGCCAAGACACATACAAACGCTGTCTGGCAGACAACACCGCCTCTAAAAATAAATAGCGGTCATCCTCGCGTCTGGCGCGGTCGCCGGCTCGACCTAAGCCCGCTTGGCTCATCAAGTCGAAGTCACGCGGTGTGGGTGCACGCGGGTAATCGCCGTCATTCATGCCCAGCAAGCACACCACTTTGAAGGGGATCGCGCGCATGGGCATAAGGGTGGCAAATTGCACGCCGCCGCCTATGAAGCGGCGTTGCAAGCTGGTGGCGTCCATTTGGGCCAACCAATGCGAGCGCACCACCGATAAAGCCAAAGGTGCATCGAATTGTGCAGATTGGCAATCGCCTAACCAATCTTCCAAGGGTGCCAGCACGCGTTCGAGCAGGCCTTGGGTGGGGTCATCCGTGGCTTTGAAAAAACGCTCGACCAAGGTTTGCAGTTGCTGCACCCATTCTGTGGGGGTGTGCATCTGTGACAAGTACTCTAAGCTTTGGGTGATGGCTTGCAAGCAACGCAGCAAACCAGCGATGACAGGTGCATCCAAGCCGTCGATGCCGGCTTGGCCCAGACGGTTGTGCCAAATAGGCGGCCCCTCTGACTGCCCGCCTTGGGCGTAGCCCAACAGCAGGCGTTGCAAACCAAAAGCCCAGGTGTTTTGTGAGGCGTCAGGCAGATGGCTGGACATGCCCCAAGCTTGGCGATGCTGGGCGTCCAAGCCCCAGCGCACCCCCGCCTCGTCCAGCCAGTGGTGCAATTGGCTGACGTCGCTGGCGCTTAAGCCAAACCGCTCGCGCACCGCCTGCACTTGGAACAAGCCCAACCAGTCGTTGAGACTCCAACGCAGTTGCGGCAGTTGCAGCAAGCTTTGCAAGGCTTGCACCAAGGGGTCGGCATGGCTGGTGTTGTCGGCCACCGCATACGGCAGTTGACGGCTGAACACCGTATGGATGTGCGGCGCAAAAACCGCCATGTCGGGCACCATGACCATGATGTCTGAGGCTTGCAAGCTGGGGTCTGCATCAAACCAAGCCAAGAGACGGTCGTGCAAGATTTCAACCTCGCGTTGCGCTGAATGGGTTTGCACAAACAGGATGCTGTCGTCGGCAGCATCGAGCTCTGAAGGCTGTGCAGGCGGCTCAGCCATGTGCAGCACCGCCGACTGCAATTGCTGCAAAGCGCTGGGGGCTTGATGGGCATCCTGGGCTTCTTTGACGGGGTCGATAAACACCTGCACTTCTTTGGCGTCAAAATCATGCAGGGCATGTAAATAGTCGCGCCCGTGTTTGCCCCAGGATGCCAGCAGGGGGTGACCTTGAGCAACCCAACTTTCAGTCAAGTGTCCCCAGTGCTCTTGGCTGGGGTTGTGCATAAACATCAGCACCGGAATGAACTGCCCCAAAGCGGCCAAAGCTTGCAAGGTTTGCATGGGCAAGGCGGTGACACCAAACACCATCAGCCGAGGCGGCAAGCCGGGGATGGGTTGGTTTGCTGGCCAAGTCTTGAGCGCTTGCAAAAAGGCCAGATGCACATCCGAGCGTGCTACAAACCCGCTGTGCGCTTGGGGCAAGCCCGCTTGCACATCGGCGAGCAGGTCGCGCCACATTGCCGCTTGCCAAGCTTGTGCGGGCGCCAGGGGGCGGTGGGCGCCCAGACGGTCATGGCCTTGGGCCCAATCTTGCAGCCAATCGACGCGGTAGTTTTGGTAACCATCGAGCACATCGGCCAATTGCTGCGCCAAGCCAAAGGCACGTGTGCCTTGGGTGTCGTCTTGCAGATAGTGCGCCAGCGGCGCAAAGCGCGTGTCGCTCAACCAATCGGGCAGGCGGCGCAGGATGCGCCACACCAAGGGCGCTTTGTCTAAGGGCATGCGGGAGGGGAGTTGTTCTGCGCCTAAGACTGCACGGTAGATTTGCCACAACGCCGAAGAGGGGAGTTCCATGCGGGTGGCGGCACAGACCCCTAAGGCCGCGTCGTCGGCCAAGGCCAGTGTCAGCCAATGCTTCATGCCATTGCTTTGCACCAAAATGGTTTCGCTGGCCAAAGGTGGCAACGGGCGTTCTTTCACATAGTGCAGTAACAGCTCGCGCAGACCTTCCATGCGGTTGCTGTGAAACACCATAAAGCCAGGTGGCGAGTGAGGGGTCATGAAAAGCTTGAGGTGGGTAAGTGCGTCAGCTTAAAACAGGCCTAGGCTCATGGCGTGAGCTGAAGATGTTTATTTTGCTCCACCAGCGCTTGCCCCGACACTGTCAAGCCTTGGGAAGCGAGTTTTCCCGCGGTGACGCGCCCCATGCCCGAGACGCGGCGCATCAGATCGGGCCAATCGGTAAAAGGGCGAATGTCACGCTCGGCCATGACGCGGCGGGTGAAAGCCGGCCCCAAGCCGCGCAGGCCGTCGAGCTCGGCTTCGCTGGCTTGGTTGATATCCAAAGCCCAAGCCGGGCAGCTGAGGCAAAGCATGAAAAGCGCCAGTGTTTTGCCCATGAGCAGTCTCCATCCAAGACCCGTATTCAAGCTGACAGCCGGGGCTGATGGGGTGAGAGATGCTTACAAAAAAACACCGCCACACTTCAAGCGTTTTGCGCCAACCAATGCATATAGCGGGTCACACCGGTTTGCACATTGGCAAACACATGGTCGCAGCCGCTGGCGCGCAGTGCGCCTAAGTCGGCTTGGGTAAAGCTTTGGTACTTTCCGCGCAAGGCGTCGGGAAAAGCTATATAGCGAATGCTTTGCGCATTAACTGCTTGCGCCAAGTCCACAGGCGCTTGCTTGTGTGCGGCGCGAGCCGCATTCACCACCGCCAGCGCCACATCGTTGAAAGGCTGGGCGCGGCCAGTGCCCAAATTGAACAAGCCGTTGTGCGTGGGGCGGTCGAAGAACCACAGGTTCACCGCCACCACATCATCGATATAAACAAAGTCGCGTTGCTGCTCGCCTGGCGCATAGCCGCCGTAGTCGGCGAACAGTTTCACGAGCCCCTCTTGGCGCAGTTGGTGGAACTGGTGAAAGGCGACACTGGCCATGCGGGCTTTGTGTTGCTCGCGTGGGCCGTAAACATTGAAATAGCGAAAGCCGACCACTTGGGCTTTGTTCTTGGCAAAGTCGGCACCCATTTCGCGGCGCATGCGTTGGTCAAACAACAGTTTGGAGTAGCCGTAAACATTCAGCGGCTTTTCAAACTCGGGTGTTTCCACAAAACTGCTGGCTCCCCCATAGGTGGCCGCCGAAGACGCATACAGCAAGCGCACACCCTGCGCCTGACAAGCCGCCCATAACTGGCAAGACACGCCGTAGTTGTTGTCCATCATGAAGCGGCCATCGGTTTGCATGGTGTCGCTGCAAGCGCCTTCGTGAAACACCGCCTCCACCTGTCCGTACTCGCGTTGGGCGAAAGCTGAGTAAAAAACCTTATGGTCGACGTAATCGGTAATCTGCAAATCGGCGAGATTACGAAACTTGTCGCCATCGGTCAAATCGTCAACCGCAAGGATGTCGGTGATGCCGCGTTGGTTCAAGCCTTGAATGATATTGCTGCCGATAAACCCAGCCGCGCCAGTGACAACGATTTTCATGCCGACAACTCCTGAAAAGTAACACTGGCAGTGCCGAACTTACCCACCACAATGCCGCCGGCTTTGTTGGCCCAAGGGAGTGCCTCGCGCAGCGACATGCCTGCGCCTAGGAGAGACGCCAGCGTGGCAATCACGGTGTCGCCAGCACCGGTGACATCAAAGACTTCACGCGCCACGGCCGGCACATGCAACACGCCTTGGGCATCAAACAAACTCATGCCTTCTTCGCTGCGGGTGAGCAGCAAGGCGTCTAGCTTGAGATCATGTCGCAGCGCTTGTGCCAGTTGGCCCAAATGCGCTTCATCATGCCAACGCCCGACAACTTGCTGCAGCTCTGCGCGGTTGGGGGTGATGACAGTGGCTTGGGCATAGCGCGAATAGTCGCTGCCCTTGGGGTCAATCAGCACGGGCAACTTGGCGGCACGGGCGGCAGTAATCATGTCCGCGATATGGGTTAAGCCGCCTTTGCCATAGTCGGAGAACAAAACCGCTTGGTGCTGTGGCAACAAAGTGTGAAATTGACGGGTTTGCGAGGCCAACACTTCAGAGCGCGGCTCGCTTTCAAAATCGGCGCGCAGCAATTGCTGCTGGCGCCCAATGATGCGCAGCTTGACCGTGGTTTGTAACTGCGGGTCACTGCCCAAATGGGTTTGTATGCCGCTGGTGTCCAGAAGTTGGCGCACGCGTTGAGCGTTGTCGTCGTCTCCCACCACACTCAGCAAAGAGGCTTGCGCCCCCAAGCTCACCACATTGAAAGCAACATTGCCGCAGCCGCCCAGCCGCTCTTCTTCGCGGGTCACCCGCACCACCGGCACCGGGGCTTCGGGGCTGATGCGGTCCACCGCACCATACCAATAGCGGTCCAGCATGACGTCGCCCACGACAAGCACTTGGGTGCGATGGAGTTGTTCAGAGGAGCAAAGTGTCATCACAGTTCTTCAATGCGACGGGCAGGATAGCTGTCCCAGGCTTGGCAACCCGGGCAATGCCAAAAATGTTTCAAGGCCTCAAAACCACAGGCCGCACACCGGTAGCGGCGCAAGGGCTTGACGGCATGCGCCAGCGCGCGCTGAACCTGCGTTTGTTGGTCGCCAAGGCCGGCACCTTCAAGCCACTGGCTGGCTGCAATCAGCGAGGGGTGATTGTGCAAATGCTTGGCGTAACGCTCGCGTGCACGCGGGCTGCCCATGTGCGACTCCAAGCTCACTAAGGCGTCCAGCACATCCAAGCTTTGCAGCTTTTCGTAGCCAGCTTCTAAGAGCGACAACACGGCGGCTTCGCGCTGCGCCAGCGGCGCGAGATGGGCGAGATCGACAGCGAACAAGGGCAGAGCAGAGGGGATGTCCAAGGCGAGTTGCTGCAACTGCTCGCAGGCTTGCAAGCTTTGTCCCTTTGCTTGCAACCAATGCGCCATGGCGATGTGCGGTCTGGCCAACTGGGGCGCATTGGCCACGGCTTCTTGCAACAAGCTGTGCGTTTCATCGCTGTCCTTGCTTTGCGCGGCCAGTTCACACAGGTAATGGGCGCGACGGCTATCGAACTGTCCTTGGCCTTCTTTATCAAGTTGGCGTGTCACCTCGGCGGCTTGACGCCAGTCGCGCGCGCGCTCGTAAATGCTCAAGAGCGCCAGTAAAGCTTGGGCAGACAAGGGCGTGTCTTGCAAGGCGCGCAGCGCGGTTTCAGCGCGGTCCAAAATGCCCGCTTTCACATAGTCCATGGCCAAGTCGTACTGCGCACGTTGCCGGTCAGACTCGCTGATGTCGCCCCGCGAGAGCAAATGTTGGTGCACCCGCACAGCGCGTTCGTATTCACCACGGCGGCGAAATAAATTGCCCAAAGCAAAATGCAACTCGGAGGTATCTGGGTCGCGTTGCACGGCTTCAATGAAAGCATCTATGGCCTGGTCTTGCTGTTCATTGAGCAAATGGTTCAGACCTTTGAAATACGCCTTGGGGTTGCTGCGGTTTTCCATGCGCAGTTGACGCAAATCGAAACGCGAGGCCACCCAGCCCAGCAAAAATGCTACCGGCAGGCCAATAAAAATCCAGCTGATGTCTAAATCCATCGTTAGTTAAGGGCCGTAGGGGATATCAGCTGCAGTCGGCGTGGAAGGCGTTGCCGAAGTGGCGGGCGGCGCACTGGCGGGCGCGACTTTTTGGGCCAAGCGTTTTTGTCGCCACCATCGCGGCACCATGCCCAGCACGCCCAGCACCACGCCTGCGGCAAAAAAGGCCAGCAGCACCAACACCAAAGGCGATGTCCATTGCAGACCCCAGAAAAAGCGCACCTGCACATCTTCTTGGTTGTTCAAGGCGAAAGCAAACAGCATCAAAAAAATGGCCGCTTTCAGTGTCCACTGCAGCAGCCATAAGAATTGTTTCAAGACCATCCCCTGTGAATCAGGCCATTCTAGGCTTTAAGGTGTGTTGCCTTTGAGAAGTTGCTGGGTGCGTACATCGACCGCTTCACGCAGCGCCTTGCCAGGCTTGAAATGCGGGACTCTTTTTTCAGGAATCGCCACGGCTTCGCCTGATCGAGGGTTGCGTCCCATGCGAGGTGGGCGTCGGTTGACAGAGAAGCTGCCAAAGCCACGTAATTCAATACGGTGGCCTTTCACCATGGCGTCACTCATGGCGTCGAGCAAGGCTTTGACGGCAAATTCGGCATCACGGTGCGCCAATTGCGGGAACCGTGCGGCCAGCTCTTCAACCAAATCACTTCGGGTCATGGCGACAACTCTCTCTTCGCCGGCGATTTATTTTTCGCCCGTGTCGAGCTTGGCACGCAACAAAGCGCCCAAGCTGGTGGTGCCCGCATTGCCCGAGGTTTGGCTCAGGGTTTGCATAGCGTCAGCTTGGTCAGCCGCATCTTTGGCCTTGATGGACAACTGGATGTTGCGTGTTTTGCGGTCTACATTGACCACCACAGCAGTGACTTCGTCGCCGACTTTGAGAACCAGGCTGGCATCTTCGATGCGGTCACGCGAGATTTCCGAGACACGCAAATAGCCGATGATGTCTTCGCCCAGGTCAATTTCTGCACCTTTGGCATCCACGGTCTTAACCGTACCCGTAACAATTTCGCCCTTGTCGTTGACCGACACAAAATTGGTGAAGGGGTCGGAGTCGAGTTGCTTGATGCCCAAAGAAATGCGCTCACGCTCCACGTCCACGGCCAGCACCAAGGCTTCAACTTCTTGGCCTTTCTTGAAGTTGCGCACCGCGGCTTCGCCGGTTTCGTTCCAAGACAGGTCGGACAAATGCACCAAACCGTCGATGCCAGCAGCCAAGCCGACAAACACGCCGAAATCTGTGATGGATTTGATGGGGCCTTTGACGCGGTCGCCGCGCTTGGTGGCGCCTGCGAACTCTTGCCAAGGATTGGCCTTGCACTGCTTCATGCCCAAAGAAATGCGGCGTTTGTCTTCGTCGATCTCGAGGACCATGACTTCGACCTCGTCGCCTAAGGCAACAATTTTGGAAGGTGCGACGTTTTTGTTGGTCCAGTCCATTTCAGACACGTGCACCAAGCCTTCGATACCGGGTTCGAGTTCGACAAACGCGCCGTAATCGGCGATATTGGTGATCTTGCCGTGCATGCGCGTGCCTTGGGGATAGCGGCGGTTCACGCCCATCCAAGGGTCGTCGCCCATTTGTTTCAAGCCCAAAGACACGCGGTTTTTGTCGGTGTCGAACTTGAGAATTTTGGCGGTGATTTCTTGGCCTGCGACCACCACCTCGGAGGGGTGACGCACACGACGCCAAGCCATGTCGGTGATGTGCAACAAACCATCGATGCCGCCCAAATCGACAAACGCGCCGTACTCGGTGATGTTTTTAACCACACCGTGAACGATAGAGCCTTCTTTGAGGTTTTCCATCATCTTGGCGCGTTCTTCACCCATGGAGGCTTCAACCACAGCGCGGCGCGACAACACGACGTTGTTG
>JABMMR010000306.1 GCA_013205525.1 Burkholderiales bacterium
AGCCCATACCGTGCTCGCCGCGCCGCGCTTCGTGGCGACGGGAAAAACGGAAATCGACCAAGGTGTTTAAGCTGGCATCTGCTACGGCGTACACATGGCCGCCGCGACCCCCATCGCCGCCATTGGGGCCGCCAAATTCTTTGTATTTTTCGTGACGAAACGACACGCAACCATTGCCGCCGTCGCCGGCGATGATGTCGATAAAGGCTTCGTCAACGAATTTCATAGGGGTATCTTAAAGAACAAAGCCCCGACGAGCGGGGCTTTGAAGCTGACGTCGGTCAAAAATACCAAGCGTCAAGCGGGGGTGATGTTCACCATTTGTTTGTTCAAAGCGCCTTTGAACGAAAAAGACACATGGCCTTCTACCAGCGCAAACAAGGTGTGGTCTTTGCCGATGCCGACATTGGTACCAGGGTGGAACTTGGTGCCGCGCTGGCGAACAATAATGGCGCCTGCGGTGATGTGCTCGCCACCAAAGGCTTTGACGCCGAGCATTTTGGGGTTGGAATCGCGGCCGTTACGGGTTGAGCCGCCGCCTTTTTTCTGTGCCATGTTTGTGTGACTCCTTAGGCTTGGATAGAGGCAATTTGCAATTCGGTGAATTGCTGGCGATGCCCTTGACGTTTTTGATAGTGCTTACGGCGACGCATTTTGAAAATGCGAACCTTGTCGTGCTTACCGTGCGCGACCACCATGGCTTTGACAGATGCACCGGACACCAAGGGTGTGCCAACTTTGATTTCAGCGCCGTTGCCGACGGCCAAAACTTGGTCGATCACAATTTCTTGGCCAACATCCGCAGCGATCTGTTCTACTTTGATTTTTTCGCCGGTTGACACGCGATACTGCTTGCCACCAGTTTTTATGACTGCGTACATACGAACCTCTGAAAGAAAAGACTCTTAACCGCCAACCAATTTGAGCGGAGCCCGAGATTTTAGCATGCACAACGGTTTTGTCACTCTTTTTATATTCGAACTAGCCTTTGGCTCCCTATAATTCAGTTCTAAATTCTTATATAGATCACCTTGTCCAGCCCTAACAACTCTTCTGCCTCGGCTTTTTCCGGCCTGATCGCCCCAGACATGGCGGCGGTGGACCGGTTGATCAGCGACAGGCTGAGCTCCAGCGTACCGCTGGTCGGACAAGTGGCGCAACACATCATCACCTCGGGCGGTAAGCGCTTGCGCCCCGTGTTGCTGCTGTTGATGTCCGGCGCTTTGGGCTACAAGGGAGACGACCATTTCAAGTTGGCGGCCGTGGTGGAGTTCATACATACCGCCACACTGTTGCACGACGATGTGGTGGATGACTCGGGCATGCGGCGCGGCAAAGCCACCGCCAACGCCTTGTTTGGCAACCCCGCCAGTGTGTTGGTGGGAGATTTTTTGTATTCCCGCGCTTTTCAAATGATGGTTGAGTGCGGCGAAATGCGCATTTTAGACATCGTAGCTGACGCCACCAATGTGATTGCCGAAGGCGAGGTGATGCAACTCATGAACATGCATGACGCTTCGCTCGATCAGCAAGGCTACTTAAAGGTGATTCGCAGCAAAACCGCCAAATTGTTTGAGGCCAGTACCCGCTTGCCCGCGGTGTTGGCAAAGTCTCCGGCCCAAACAGAAGCCGCCTGCGCCGCCTATGGCCAAGCGCTGGGCACGGCTTTTCAAGTCATAGACGATGTGCTGGACTACGACGGCGACGCCGCCACCATGGGCAAAAACCTCGGTGACGATTTGCGTGAGGGCAAATCCACCCTTCCGCTGATTTTTGCCATGCAACGCGCCACGCCTAGCCAATGCCTGTTGATTAAAAACGCCATCGAGCAAGGAGATATAGGCGCTTTAGCCGATATTGCCGAGATTGTTCGCTCTACCGGCGCCATGCAAGCCACACGACAGGCTGCTTCAGAGGAAGCGCAGTTGGCCTTGCATGCCTTGGAGGCAATGCCTGCCAGCGATTACAAAACCGCCTTGGCTGAGATTGCCGAGCAATTACTAGACCGCCAGAATTAAAAAACTTGCAGTTGAGGCGCACTGCATTTTTTTGAACCTGCCAGTGACCTGCTTGGCAGCGGGGTTTTCTTACATTGAACCCTTATGGTTTCACTGTACACGCCCCCTTCGCCCACCGACCAAGACCAAGACCAGCAAGCGGTGGTCTGGCTAGAGCATTTTTTTGCCGCCGCATTGGCAGATGATGCTTCCGATATCCATCTCGAGCCTTTCGAGCAAGTGCTGCGGGTGCGGGTGCGCATAGACGGACTACTGCAAGAGCGCACCTCGCCCAGCGCGCACTTGAAAGACCGCATCATCTCGCGCATCAAAGTTTTGTCGCGCATGGATATTTCGGAAAAGCGCTTACCGCAAGATGGGCGTTTGCGCTTAACTCTTTACGCCAAGCCGATTGACATGCGGGTGAGTTGCCTGCCCACCTTGCATGGCGAGAAGTTGGTTTTGCGAATTCAAAACTTTTCTTCTCAGCAGCTCAATTTGCAAGGCTTGGGGTATGAGCCGCAACAGCTGAGCAGCTTGCTAGACGCCTTGCAGCGCCCCAATGGCTTGGTGCTGATCACCGGGCCCACCGGTTCTGGCAAAACCATGACGCTATACAGCTGTCTGCAATATTTAAATGCGTCACGCATCAATATTTCTACGGTTGAGGACCCGTGTGAAATTGTGTTGGCGGGTATCAACCAAGTCAATGTGAACGACAAAGCCGGCCTGGGCTTTGCGCAAACACTGCGGGCTTTGCTGCGCCAAGACCCCGACATCATCATGGTGGGTGAAATCCGCGACAGCGACACCGCTGATGTGGCGGTCAAGGCGGCGCAAACCGGGCATTTGGTTTTGTCCACGCTGCACACCAATGACGCTCCCTCAAGCCTCAACCGCTTGCACCATCTGGGCTTGGCAGACTTCAATATCGCCAGCAGCGTGGCCTTGATTTGCGCACAACGCTTGGTGCGAAAACTCTGCGACCACTGCAAACGCCCACTCCCTGGCGAGTCAAGGTGTGCGCCTGTGGGCTGCAGCCATTGCACACATGGCTACAAAGGCCGGGTTGGCATTCACCAAGTCATGCCCATGACCGCAGAGCTTCAATCGCTTTTGCTTGCTGGCACGGATGTGCTGCGCATTGCCGCGCACGCCCAGCAAAGCGGCGTACTCAGCCTCAGGCAAGCCGGCATGATCAAAGCCCAACAAGGCATCACCTCGCATGAAGAGGTTTGGGCCGCCACCTCTGTATGAGCACTTCGCTGGCGCACAGCAGCCATTTCACCCGACAACTCGGCACACTGGTGGCGGCTGGTCTGCCTTTGTTGCAGGCTTTGCAGACCATGGCAATGTCAGCGCAAACCCCACATATGCGCGAATTGATTGCGCGCTTGTGTGTGTCGCTTGAAAACGGGTCTGCATTTCATGCAGCACTTCGCCAGTCGGTCTACTTTGACGCTTTGTATTGCGAGTTGGTGGGTGCCGCAGAAGTGGCAGGCAACTTAGACGAGGTGTTGCTGCGTTTAGCGGCATTGCTTGAAAGGCGGCAAACACTTCGTTCGCAAATGCGCTCGGCCTTGGCTTACCCTTTTGCGGTGCTTTGCATTACCTTGGTGGTGGTGGCGGTCATCATGGTTTGGGTGGTTCCGGTGTTTGAAGGAATTTTTTCTTCATTGGGCGCAGAGTTACCGGCGCTTACCTCGAGCGTTCTGCATCTCAGCCGCTGGCTCACCAGCGGCGGCGCTGTGGCCGTGACAGTTTGCTTGGTCTTGGGCTGCCTGCTTGGCCAACGGCTGATGCAGTTATCCCCTGTTCACCTATGGCTGGATTCGCATTTGCTGCAGTTTCCGCTGGTGGGCAAATTGATTCACCACACACAGCTGTCTTTATGGACGCTGACGCTGTCGGATTTACTCAAAGCGGGTGTTCCCATCCTGGACGCGCTGGAAGTGGTTGCCGCCAGCAGCACCAACCGCTGTTTGGGTTTGGCAACCATAGAGCTGAGAAGCAAGGTCCGTCAAGGCCAGTCTTTGGCAGACGCCATGTGGGGGCTTTCGCCTGACCCTTTTTTCGCGCAAGTGTTTCCTCCCCTGTTGGTGCAACTGGTGAACGTGGGCGAACAAAGCGGCGCTTTGGATTCATTGCTTGCCAAATTGGCTCACCAATATATGTCGCAAGTAGACAACTTGATGCGTGAATTCACACAACTCCTAGAACCCTTGATGATGGTGCTGCTGGGTGTTGTCATGGGGGCTTTGGTGCTGGCCTTGTACTTACCGGTGTTTCAGTTGGGACAGGTGCTTTAGCTGTTCTTATAGACTTCAGGCATGCAACAAACTGCTTTCAAACGTATTGGACTCACCGGCGGTATTGGCAGCGGTAAATCCACTTTCGCCAGCCTGTTGGTCGACCGAGGTTTTGCGTTTATAGATGCAGACGCCATTTCTAGGCAGTTGACAGGCATAGGCGGAGCCGCGCTTTCTCACATCCGCCAAATCTTTGGTGAAGACTTCATAGCCCCAGATGGCAGCATGGACAGGAGCAAAATGCGTGCTTTGATTTTTGCGCAGCCACAAGCCAAAGCCCAGTTACAAAATATTTTGCATCCCTTGATTCGAGCCGCTATGGCTGATAAGGAGGCGGCTTTTAATGCCGAGGGTAAACCCTTGGTTGTGCTGGATATTCCTTTGTTGGTTGAGTCTGCTTCTTGGCCAGCGCAGTTGGATGGCGTGCTCGTGGTCGACTGCAGCGAAGACAGACAAATAGCCCGAGTCATGGCCAGAAATGGCTGGACTAAGGCAGAGGTGCAAGCGGTGATGGCGGCACAAGCCAGCCGGCAAGAGCGATTGGCAACAGCCACATGGGTTATCGATAACGACAGCGATGACACTCAGGCTTTAAAAAGACAGGCCCAAGCTTGGAATCCTGCATAAGTTGACAAATTTAAGGAGTGAAAGCTTCAATTGAGGAGTTATCATTTAAGACAATTGTTACTTACTAACCTGCGAAGTATTTTGATTCTTTACGAACACCCATTTAATGAACGAATTCGCACGTATTTGCGACTTGAATATTTGCTAGGCAGGTTTGAGCAACTCTTATTGCGTTCTTCTGAAATTGACCACCACTTTGCGCTGACCACGTTGTTTGAAATCGTTGATGTGGGTGGCCGCTCCGATTTGAAATCCGACATCTTGAAAGAGCTCGACAGGTATAAGCACCAATTCAACAGCTACCGAGGCAACCCCTCGGTGTCGGAAGAAGTGCTGGACGAACTCCTGATGAAGATAGATAAATGCCAAACTGGCTTTAACACCATGGGCAGTCGCATCGGCAACTGCGTCAATGACAACGACTTTCTCAGCAGTTTGCGCAACCGTGTGGGCATACCCGGTGGTACTTGCGCTTTCGATTTACCTACCTACCACGCTTGGAAACAACAGGACCCCGATGAGCGGCGTCAAAATATTCTGAAGTGGTCTGAGCCACTCAAGGCACTCAATGACAGCGTGGTCTTGTTGATGCGCTTGCTGCGCGAGAGTGGTGCACCACAACGCGTTGTTGCCACACACGGTCAATTTCAACAAGCGCTGCCTCAAGGACGCTTTCAATTGATGCGTGTTTTTGTCAATCCGGCCTTGGGTTTGGTGCCCGAGATCAGCGGCAACAGAATGATGGTTTGGGTCAGGCTGATCAACCAAAACTGGGATGGCAAGCCACA
>JABMMR010000307.1 GCA_013205525.1 Burkholderiales bacterium
ACCTAGAATAAACCCTAGTTGGGTTATTTGACATAAGGAATTTCTCAAAAAGAAACAAGTCTGACTTTCAGATGTAAGAAAGCCATATCTTAGGCGTCAATTTGAATTCAATTACGGCGAGAAATCGGTAAGACGCATACGCATTCGCCCACCCTGAAATAATCTTGCGGTGGTGGGCTCATCGCGTTCAAGTTGTGCCAAACCCACCCCAGGGCAAAACCACTCCCTCGTGAGAAGGGGGGTTGGTTTGTAAGCAAAAATATCGTCATGCCAAAGCATCAACTCCATTTTCCCGTCAACACGCACACATTGCTCAAAGTGACCTGCTGGTGTGTCAAGCGATACATCGTTGGCAGCAATAACATAAGTCATGGGAATGCTTTTGTACTTATCAACATAGCGAAAATCTGACGGCGACTCGTTGCGTCGGCGTAAAAAATAAGGGAAAGTGTTGTGCTTCCATTTGGCGCCAATAGCTATTTCGCTTGGCAAAACCTGGCGTGGTTCCTCATCCATCACGGCTTGCTCTTGCAAGGGGGACTTCATCGCCACCCTTTGCACACCTTTGGCAGCGAACTGAAACCAGTATTCATGGCCATTGCTGCTGCGTCGCAGCCAAGCGGTAGAGCCGTCTGCCAACAAAGCGCTGCCCAAATTATGAAACGCCATCGTTTGCTTGACGGTTTTACCTTCTGGGTCGTCGTACACCGTTTCAACTTCATAGGTCCAACGTTTGCCGGCTCCCAGTGGAAACAAGGGGTTGTCGTTGACAGGCTTATCACAGGCGGTGAGAAAAAGCAGGCTGCAAGCAGCAAGGAGGAAGCAGCGCATGGTTATTTCTCTGGCACTTGAGGTGTGGGAAGGTCAAGAATCTTCACCTCTTGTTCGTCAGTGCCTGGGTTGAGCCAACTCGGTCCCTTGCCATTGCCGCCCTTGACCTCGGCCGTGCCCATTTGCGGCACACCCTCGCGGCCTTTTTTCATGCCGTCAGCGATTTGCTCATGCAGCACGCGGGTGTAGGGAAGCTTGTAAGCACGCGGTTGCATCACGCTTTGACCTTCTTCAATAGGGGTCACCCACATGTACAAGGCGCCTTGAAATTTGCCTCGGGGCTCATCCACAATCGCGGCAATCATCACAAATCGCGCGGGCAAGGCGTCTGTGCTGGGCAAACCCAGTAAAGAGTGCACACTGGCAAAGCCAAAGAAATAAAACCCCGTCACGCCCAAAGCCAGCAAGCCTTTGAGCCAGCGAGGCCAATGCGAGAAAACCAAAGCGAGTGCCACGAGCAGGGTAAAAGCCGCAAAGGCAAGTATGAAAGTAAGTGTCATATCAAAAAGACTTCACAAGAATTTTGGGAATGGTGTTGATGTTCTCCACACCGCCATTGGGATTGACTGAAAACCGCATCATGGTCACCTCTTTGCCGCGACTCTCTAGCGTGGCTTGACCGTAGTAAACAACCTCTGCCTTGGGGTTGACCTTGATGACCGACAAAGTGGCCTCTACCGGTTGTCCGGCCTTGGGGTCGTTGCGGTCGATTTCCTTGCTCTCGTAGTAGTGCGCGTTGACCACAAATTCACCAGGCACGATGCTGCGAATGGTGACAACTTCTTGGCGCAAAGGGTTCACCACTTTTTTGCCGTTGATCATGAGAGTGTTGTTGGAGTTGCCGCGGTCGTCTCGGTCGAGGTGCATCAAGTCGGCCTCGCGGTTGCGAAACCACACGCTTTCACCCGAGGGGCCTTGCACCCATAAATCCAAATCATTGGGGTCTAAATCGGGCCAAGACAAGGTGATGATGAATTCGGCCTTGGCAGGTATATCGCCAGACTTCAAAGCCTTGGGGTTCATGGCCAACAAAGCAATGATGAAGCAAAACACAAACGCGATCAGCATGTTGAACAACATGTCATAAAAGGGATCAACCTCGGGTTCGCGTGAATGTCTGAGTTTGCGCATAGGGCCGCAGTAATCAGCGAGCGATGCGCATGCCGTGGCGCTGAGCTTGCGCCACCAAGTCATCGGCAAAACGGTCCATGCGCGTGAGTTGCAGGCCCAGCAAAATATTGCCGACCAATCCCACCATGGTGGTGAGCAGTGCCACGCCCAGACCAGAGGTAAGGTTGCGCAACAGGTCTTGGGCTTGCGACGGGTCAAAACTTTGAATCTGACCAATTTCCATGGCCAACACTGAAAAGCCAATCACCTTGCCCAAAAGACCGAGCTTGAGTTGCACACCATTGACCCACCACGCGGTGGAGTGCGCGCCGTGGGTGTGTTCCATAAGGAGGTCGAGTGGGGCGCCACTGTCTTGTGGGTTCAAGGCCAATGCATTCCAATAGTCACCCGCCCAGCCCTCAGCTTGAACCATGCTCTGTACACCACCGGCAGTGGCCCTTGAGAGTAAATCTCTTTGGTGCGCCAACTCGCGTGAGCGAACACCGCACCATAGGGTGGCGACGGCAAAGATGATGATGATGATCAGTGTGATGCCTGTGGGGTCTGAGCTCAGCAGCAAATGCCAGACCCCTTGAATGCCCAGCAACCATGTGGCAAAGACAAACAATCCCACCAGCACCAACCACTCAAACCACAGTGGTTCTACTTCCCAGTGCGGGTTTTTATTTTTCAAACTTTGGAAAAAAGACTTCAAGTGAACTGCCTTGTAAGAAGAGGGCGGATGATAACTGAGGGATCTATAGAAAATATCTAGGTGGCGGTTAAGGGGAGATTAAAAAGGGAATATGCTAGTCTCAAAAGTGAGACCAAAAAATCATTGAGTTCTATGAATCCGATTAATTCCACTGAAATAAATTCAACACATAAAAGCAAAATTAAACGCTTTCTTCCTCTGGTTGTGGGGATATCTTTATTTATGGATCAGCTCGATTCAACCATAGTCAACTCTGCCATTCCCGCCATGTCGCTGAGTTTTGGCGTAGCTCCGTTAAGTCTTAAATCAGTGATGACAAGCTACATCATCAGTTTGGCAGTGTTCATCACTCTAAGCGGTTGGATGGCAGATCGATTTGGAACAAGACGCATATTTACTTTTGCAGTAACTGGGTTTACTGTCTCATCATTTTTATGCGGCATGTCTACTTCTGTAGATATGTTGACTTTTTTTCGAGTCATTCAAGGTATTTCTGCCGCACTGATGATGCCAGTTGGGCGACTGCTTATCCTGCGAACTTTTGAGAAGTCTGAGTTGCTACGTGCCATGAATTACGTGATCATCCCAGCGCTTATTGGCCCTTTACTTGGCCCGTCTGTGGGTGGATTGATCATTCATTGGTTCTCTTGGCCGATGATATTTTTTATCAATATACCTATAGGGATTGCGGTCTTGTTTTTTATCAATAACTACGTTCCAGACTATAAGAGCAATGAAAAAAAGTCTTTTGATTGGATCGGTTTTTTTCTGTTTGGCGGTGGCTTGGGGCTTCTGACATGGATGCTCGACCTCATAGACAATCAATATTCAAATTTTAATTTAATCATCTTAGGAATCCTCACCGCCGTGCTGATGATTGCAGGCTTTATCTTTTACTCTTTTAAAGCAACCTCACCCTTGCTGAATTTTGATTTATTCAAGATCAGGACATTTCGTATTTCCATCTTAGGTGGATTTTTCAGTCGCCTTGGGATGGGTGGCTTGCCATTTATATTGCCATTCCTTTACCAAATTGGGCTGGGATTTCCGGCTTGGAAAGCGGGATTGTTGACTGTGCCAACCGCCTTGGCTGCCATTGCAATGAAGATTTTTTCTCCAACTGTTTTAGCTTTTTTTGGCTATAAGCGAGTTTTAATTTTAAATACGGTTCTTATTTCGTTTGTATTGTTCTTTTATGCGCAAGTTGGCAAAAATACTTCTATAGAACTTATTGTTTTTATTAATCTCATTTTGGGATTTTTGAGTTCCTTGCAAATGGCCTGCATAAATTCTTTGGTATTTTCAGACATTGCAAAAAATCAATCCAGTGTGGCAAGCACCATGAGCAGTTCTGTTCAGCAATTGACCTTTAATTTTGGACTGACTGCCAGTGCTTTGGCCATTGGGTTTTTTCTAGAAAATTTTGATTCCCAACGACAGGATCAAACTCTTCATGCATTGCACCTGTCATTCATCGCACTGGGCGCTATAACTTTGTTGTCCACTCTGTGGTTTTTTTATTTGGAAGGCACTGATGGAAAACAAATCAGCGGCCACAATTAATTCAAACGGCCTAGGACTGGGTACTCAACTTGCGTGAATTGATCGGGTCGCGAAACACCAGTGGCTTAACTTCAATACGTTTTGCATCTGGTATTTGGGCGTAACTGACTGCATCAAGTACCACTTGGTGATGTTCTGATTTATCACACACAGGATCGGCGTTGGAAGCATCTCCCGTCAGCATCAGCGCCTGACAACGGCAGCCACCCAGATCTTTTTCCTTCTCGTCGCAGGAACGGCAAGGTTCTTTCATCCAAGCGTCACCACGGTACTTATTGAACGCTTCCGATTCGTACCATATGTCTTTGACCGACATATTTTTTACATTTGGAAATTCCAGCTGCTTGATCATCTTTGCTGTGTGACACGGCAGTGCCGAGCCATCGGGCGTGATGGTCAGAAAAATATTGCCCCAACCATTCATACATTTTTTAGGTCGGGTTTCGTAGTAGTCGGGGACGACAAAAAAGATACGCAATTTGTCACCGAGCTTTTCACGGTATTCATTGGTTACGCGTTCTGCCCGCTCTAATTGCTCTCGACTGGGCATGAGTCCATCACGGTTGAGTTGCGCCCAAGAATAATATTGACTGTTAGCCAACTCCAAATATTCGGCGCCTAGGTCAACTGCCAATTCAATGATTTTTTCTATGTAGTCAATATTCAAGCGATGGATGACGCAATTGAGCACCATAGGCCAGCCGTTGGACTGTATCAACTCTGCGGCTTTTTGCTTCAAGGCAAAGGTTTTGGTGTGCGACAAAAAGTCGTTGAGCTCACGCGTGGAGTCTTGAAAAGACAACTGCACATGGTCCAACCCAGCGGCTTTCAAAGCTTTAGCGCGTTCGGCCGTAAATCCTATGCCAGAGGTCAACAGGTTGGTGTAAAAACCCAGCTTGTGCGCTTCAGCAACGAGATCTTCTAAGTCATCTCGAACCAGCGGCTCGCCGCCTGAAAAACCGCATTGAACGCTACCGGCCGCACGCGCATCCCTCAGCACCTTGATCCATTCCTGGGTGGTCAACTCCGGACCATGCTGGGTGTAATCCACCGGGTTGTAACAAAACACGCAATGCAAGGGACATGCATATGTGATCTCAGCCAACAACCACAAAGGTGGGCCTACCGTGACTTCCTTGCCATTGACCATCGGTGTCATGCTTTTACCCAGCCTTGTTTAGACGCAATTTCCAAAAAAGCAAGAACGTCGCTTTGCAAGCCAGTTGCATCGAAATCTTTTTCAAGTTCGGCAATCAAGGCAACGACATTTTTTTTACCGTCTAAGCGCTTGATGATTTCTCCGGCGCTTCCATTCAACTTGACCATACCTTCCGGGTACAACAGCACCCAAGCCTGTTGCACTTCTTCCCATTGAAGACGAAACATGGGTGACAGTGCAGGCGTGGTATTTAAAACAGCGTCTTCACTGCTCATGTTTAGGCCCGGTGATTTGCACATTGCACTGGTCCAGCATGATGGCGTCTGCCAAAGCCCAAAGCACATTGAGCTTGAACTGCAGAATTTCCAAAGCCCGCTCTTGCAATGCGCGAGTTTGGCTGAAGTAATCTAGAGTAAATGTTAAACCGTGTGCTACATCACGACGCGCTTGTGTCAGTCGGTTTTTGAAATACAGCAAACCCGTGGAATCTACCCAAGGGTATTTTTCCGGCCAAGTGTCAATGCGCTGCTGGTGAATATGTGGCGCAAACAATTCGGTCAAACTGGAGGCTACAGCTTCTTGCCAAGGTTGACGGCGCGCGAAGTTGACATAGGCATCCACCGCAAAACGACTGGCAGGTGCAACAAAGCGCAATGAAGTGACATCGTCACGACTCAAACCCACTGCCTGCCCCAGTTGTATCCACGCTTCTATACCGCCTTCATCTTTCAGCCCGTTGAGCTCAAAACCATCATGGTCAAGAATGCGCAAAATCCATTCACGCCGGATTTCACTGTTGTCGCAGTTTGACAAGATCGCTGCGTCTTTCATGGGTATAGAAATTTGGTAATAAAACCGGTTGGCCACCCAGCCGCGCAGTTGTGCGGCATTGAGTTTGCCCTCTGCCATCATGATGTGAAACGGGTGATTGATATGGTAGCTGCTACTCTTACCACGCAGCAATGTTTCAAATTCTTCAGCACTCCAAGGCTTACGGGTATCTGCTTTGGCCTCGTTCATTGTGTTGTTCAAAGTTCAATCTCCATGCCGTCAAATGCCACCTCAATGCCGTGTGCAGTCAAGGTCTGTCGTTGCGGGCTGATCTCGTCCAAGATGGGGTTGGTGTTATTGATATGGATCAAAACTTTACGCACATGCACAGGTAATTTGTCTAACCATTCAATCATGCCCTCAGCGCCGCTTTGTGGCATATGCCCCATGGCACGCGACGTTTTTTTGGAAGCTCCAAGCGTAATCATTTCATCATCGGTCCACAGCGTTCCATCAACCATCACGCAGTCCGCTTCTTGCATGGCCTTCCACACATGCGGTTCAATTTGCGCAAGCCCGGGCGCGTAGAACAATGTTTTGCCACTGATTTGGTCTTTCACACTGAGGCCTATGTTGTCACCGGGCTGTGGTTTGTCACGGTGGGGCGAATAAGGTGGCGCATTGCTGATGAGGGGCAGGGCTTCAAACTCTAAGCCCGACAGGCTGGGGACTTGGAAGGTATTTTGCAAATGCAATTCCTGCCAGTCTATGCCGCAGTAATGCTCCAAGACCTTGAACAAAGGGTTACCCGTGCTCAGGTCTTCACGCACCAAGGTATGACAATAAAGGGGAAGTTTTTGGCGGTGCTCGCGCAGCATTAAAAGCCCGGTGGTGTGATCGATTTGCGCATCCATCAACAACACGGCAGCGATGCCGGTGTCGCGCAAGGCGCGGGCAGGTTGCAGCGCAGGAAAAGCCTTGATTTGTTGCAACACATCAGGTGACGCGTTAACCAGCAACCAATCGGTTTGGTTGGCTGTGACTGCAATAGACGACTGGGTACGGGCAAGGTGATGGCGGCTTCCATTGCGAACTGCACTGCATTGCGGACAATTGCAATTCCATTGAGGAAAGCCCCCACCAGCGGCAGAACCAAGTACATGTATTTTCACAACAGCGCCGCTTTTAAAAAAAAACCGCGTCAAACGCGGGAATCAAAACAGGGAAATACCCAAATATAAAAAAAGGCCTGTCGAGTTACCCCGACAGACCGCCGTTAAATTAACGGTTAGCGATGTACATGGTGATTTCGAAACCGAAACGCATGTCGCTTGCTGCAGGTGTTTGCCATTTCATGGTGTATCTCCTATGAGTGCCGCTGATTACGGCGAATCGTGAACAGAATCATTCCGAACACAGGAGCAGATTCTTAATTGCGTGCCATCGCTTGTATATAGAGAAAATCTGTAATTTGCGCATCTCTTTGCCCTCTCATGACTTTTTCCTAAGGGTTTACCTGTTATTTTTTAAATGCAACTGAAGAGGAATAACAAAACTATTAACATAAGTGAGATCATGAATGAAGTGTCTAAACAAAAAAAATTTACAGAAGAAGAACCTTTTAATCAAGGCTTTCTAAGTCCTCAAGAGGGTCATTCTGTTTATTTTGAAGAATGCGGTTCGCCCAACGGTTTTCCTGTGGTGTTTCTTCATGGCGGTCCAGGCAGCGGGTGCAGCCCCAGACATCGCCAACTTTTTAACCCACGCACAACCCGAGTAGTTTTTTTTGATCAACGCGGGTGTGGGCGCAGTTTGGCTGACAAGCCCTTGCATGCCAACACAACACAACACCTGATTGATGACATAGAGCGCTTACGCAAACATGTGGGGATAGAGCGCTGGTTGGTCGTTGGCGGTTCGTGGGGCGCTACTTTGGGTTTGGCCTATGCCAATAGGCACCGGCATGCCTGTTTGGGTGCAGTCTTGAGAGGGGTTTTTCTGGCACGAAGCTCTGACTTAACTTGGTTTTTTCAAGACGCACAATGCTTATTGCCTGATGCTTGGAACACACTTGCACAACACATACCAGCCCAACATCGTTTACACATCGGGTCCTATTTTTTTGATCAAATACTTCACGATGTTGATACTGGCGCATGGCCTGTGGTGCGTGCTTGGCAAAATTGGGAAAACTCCCTGACGCAGCGTTGCCATATTGAAACCACAACAGAACTGAGTGCACATGAAAAAAAAATTCTTGTTAATAAATACAAAGTGCAAAGCCACTATTTAAGTCATCAATGTTTTTTTCCTGCGGGTGGAGTGCTGTCGCAAATTAGTCATTTAAAAGACCTACCGATTCATCTGCTGCATGGCCGCTTAGATTGGATTTGTCTCCCCCAAGCAGCCTGGGACTTACACCAAGCACTTGCGCAAAGTCGTTTGCAATGGATCGATGACGCCGGACACAATCCGTTTGAGCCTTCATTATTTCAGGCCATGGCTCAAGCCATAGAAGATGCAGTTACTGCATTGAATAAACTGACGTAAACTAAAAAAATGTCTTCAAGCTACACACTGACCTTGGTCTTCGCCGGTTTTTTAACACTCAACCTGCTTCTTAAACTCTGGCTGGCAAACCGCCAACTTAGTCACATTTCCCAACACCGAGCATCGGTTCCCGTGGCTTTCAAGGAAGTTATTGAACTGAGCGCTCATCAAAAAGCCGCCGATTACACCTCGGCAAAACTGCGATTGGGTCATTGGCGATTGGCGATAGATGCCAGCATGTTGCTGGTCTGGACCTTGCTGGGTGGATTGGGTGCTTTAGACACCTGGTTGGTGCAAGTAAGCAGCACCGGCATGCTGCAGCAACTTCTGTTGGTGATGGGTTTTATGCTCATCAGTAGTTTGGTGAATTTGCCTCTGTCTTACTATCAAACCTTCAAGATTGACCAACACTTTGGCTTTAACAAGATGAGCTTGGGTTTGTGGGTCAGCGATTTGGTCAAAAGCTCCGCCCTTGGCTTGGTGCTTGGCTTGCCTTTGGTTGCGGCGATTTTGTGGCTGATGCAGTCGGGCGGCAACCAATGGTGGTTGCTGGCTTGGACATTGTTGGTGGGCTACCAATTGTTTGTCATGTGGTTGGCGCCCAACTACATCATGCCTTTGTTCAACAAGTTCCAACCTTTGGAAGACTCCCTATTGCAAAAACGAGTGGACGCATTGATGCAGCGCACCGGCTTCAAATCCGATGGTTTTTTTGTCATGGATGGCAGTCGTCGCTCGGCCCATGCCAACGCTTATTTCACAGGGCTGGGCAAGCAAAAGCGCGTGGTGTTTTTCGATACCTTGCTCAAGCAACTCAGCCCCAGTGAAATGGAAGCCGTGTTGGCACACGAACTGGGTCATGCCAAGCTCAACCACATCCCCAAGTCGTTATTGCGTAGCTTTGCCATCAGTTTGCTGGGCATGGCGGCACTGGGCTGGCTGAGCACACAGATGTGGTTCTATACCGGACTGGGTGTGCAGCCGCATTCAGCCTCCTCGAACGACGCTTTGGCCTTGTTGCTGTTCATGCTGGTGGTGCCTTTGGTAACCTTCATCACGACGCCCTTGAGTGCGATTAAATCGCGGCAATACGAGTTTGAAGCCGACGCCTTTGCTTGTGCACATGCCAGCGGTCAAGACTTGCGCCAAGCCTTGCTTAAGCTTTACCAAGGCAACGCGTCCACCCTAACGCCAGACCCGCTGTACGTGGCTTTTTACCATTCACACCCACCCGCTGCTCAACGCTTGGGAAGATTGACTGCTCAATAAAGAATATATCTAGGCGGCAGTTGAAGGGCAATAGGCTTAGCCATTAGGTGAAA
>JABMMR010000308.1 GCA_013205525.1 Burkholderiales bacterium
CGAGAGCCTGCAAGAGCGTCTGGGTATTTGGCTGGATTTGCGCCACTTGGGTCGGCAAGAAGCGCCCAGCGATGAGATTTTGGGCCTCTTGGGTGTACTGGCCAGCGCAGATGAAGCCGCCGATACCGAGCGCCAAACAGTCTTTGAACGTTTGCGCACACTGCGCTTGAATGATGAGCAAATTCAAGCTATCACCCAGATGGCTCAAGCCATGGGCATAGACAGTTTGCGGGGTCCCTTGGCCTGTGTGCGCTTGGCCTGCGTGCTGGCAGCGCTGCGCGAAAGCGCGGCGGTGGAAGATGTTGATTTGGGCCGTGCTGCCCGCCTGTGCTTGACGCCGCGGGCTACCCAAATGCCGGCACCGCCCGAGCAAGAAGCGCCGCCTGAGCAGCCGCCAGAGCCCCCCGCCGAACCGCCTGACGACGAGCAGCCGCCCGAAGAGGAGCCCGCGCCCCCCGACAACGAGCCGCCTGACTCGCCAGATTCACCCGAAGAAGACACGCCGCCGCAAGACTTGGGCGAGATGCTGCTTGAAGCGGCCCTAGCCAGCTTGCCGCCCGATGTGTTGGCGCAGCTGGCCAGCACGCGCGCCACCCAGATCAAAGGCGGCGGCCAAAGCCGCAGCGGTGAAGTTCGCCAAAGCCGCAGCCGTGGCTCGCCCCTGCCGCCGCGTCCGGGTCTGCCCCGCCAAGGCGCGCGTTTGCATGTGCTGGCCACCTTGGGACACGCCGCGCCACGGCAAAAACTGCGCAGCCCCAGCGCTGTTGCCGCCAGTGCGCAGGCCTTGACGCCGCGCTTGAAGATTCGCGCCGAAGACTTCCATGTTCACCGCTTTGCCGAGCGCACCCAAACCTGTTTGATTTTTGCCATCGATGCCTCGGGCTCGGCGGCGCTGCACCGCTTGGCCGAGGCCAAGGGCGCGGTCGAGTTGCTGCTCGCGCAGTCCTATTCGCGGCGCGATCAGGTGTGTGTCGTGGGTTTTCGCGGCACACAGGCCGAGGTGTTGTTGCCGCCCACCAAATCGCTGGTGCGCGCCAAACGCAGCTTGGCCGGATTGCCCGGCGGCGGCGGCACGCCCTTGCCTCACGCCATCAAATTGGCACTGGAACTGGCGCTGCAACAACGTCGCTTGGGCGTGAGCCCCAGCTTGGTCATGCTGTGTGATGGCCGCGCCAATGTGAGCATGCTGGGCAGCGGTGGGCGGGCGCAGGCCTTGCAAGAGTCGCTGTCTTGGGCTAACGCTTGGCGAGCCCAAGGTTTGCCCAGCGTTTGGATAGACACTTCGGCGCGCCCCGAGCCACAAGCCGAGCAAATCGCGCTGGCCATGGGCTCGCGCTATGTGCCCCTGCCGCAGGCCAACAGCCAACGCATGGCGCAAGTGGTGCAAGCCGCCGCGCGCTGATATGGATTGGCAAGCGCATCGCCAAACTTGGCCACATGCCGAACTCAGCCGATTTGTGCAAGCCGGCGGCGTGCGCTGGCATGTGCAACAAGCGGGCCAACTTGGGCCTAGGGTGTTGCTGATTCATGGCACGGGCGCGTCCGGCCACACCTGGCGCGATTTGCTGCGGCAACTTGCCGAACACGCACAAGTGTGGGTGGTGGATTTACCCGGCCACGGTTTCAGCTCTTTGGCAAGCGGCCAAGGCATGTCCATGCAGGGCATGGCCACCAGCTTGCACGCTTTGATGCAGTCGCTGGCAGTACCGGTGGATGTGTTCATCGCTCACTCGGCAGGTGCGGCGATTGCCGCGCAAATGGTCATAGCCCAACAACTTACCCCCCAAGCCTTGATAGGCATCAACCCCGCTTGGTTGCCGCTGCCTGGCTTGGCTGGACTGCTGTTTCCGCCGGCGGCGAAGTTGCTGGCGCTCACGCCCTTTGTGCCGCAGTGGTTTGCCAAGCAAGCCAGCGGCCCGGACATGTTGGAGAAGTTGCTCGATGGCACGGGTTCGGTGTTGAACCAAGCAGGCAAAGCGCTGTACGCCGAGTTGGTCGCTGACCCCGAACACGCCCAAGGCGCTTTGAAAATGATGGCCGCTTGGGACTTGTCGCAAGGTGCGCACACATTGCGCCAGTTGCGCTGCCCGGTGCACATGCTGGTGGGCGAGCGCGACGGCGCTGTGTCGCCCGCGCAAGCGCAACAAGCGCTGGGGTTGCTGGCTGATGGCTACTTGGAAAGCTGGCCAGGTTTTGGGCATTTGGTGCACGAGGAGGCACCCACGCAGTGCGTGCAATTCCTTGTCAAAACCTTGGCTCAGGCCTCAAGCTGAAGCCAAACCCAGCCAGCCCTCAGGTTTTGGCCATGCCCATCAAATGCGCCATATCCTTGAAGAAAATCTTCACATGCGCCATGGGCTTGGTGCGCTCGAGTTTTTTATTCATATACGAGTCAAAGGTGAGTTTTTGCACATCTTTGTCTTCGCACATCTTCACAAAACTCTCGCGGCGCTTATCGGTGCTGTACCAAAAATACTGCATGATGCCCAGCACCCAAAACACGGTGCCGTGGTCTTTCATAAAGCGTTTACGCGCTTGCTTCAAAGCCGCTGGATTGCGCTGCAGCAAACATTCATGCGCTGCATCGGCCGCCAAGCGTCCACCCAGCATGGCGTAGTAAATACCTTCACCCGAAGCCGGTGCCACCACACCCGCGGCGTCGCCGGCCAGCACCACATCGCGGCCGTTGTCCCAGCGCGGCAAGGGCTTCATGGGCAAGGGCGCGCCTTCGCGACGCAAGACGGTAGCGTTTTGCAAACCAGCAGCGTCACGCAAACGACCGACCGCACCGCGCAATGAAAAACCTTTGTCGGCGCTGCCCGTGCCCACGCTCATGGTGTCGCCATGGGGGAACACCCAGCCGTAAAAGTCGGGCGACAAACTGCCTCGGTAGTACACATCGCAGCGCGAGGGGTCTGCATCGGTTTGCAGCATGTTTTCGGGTGTTTTAACGATCTCGTGGTAGGCGAAAACATACTTGGTTTTTTCAGCGCCTGGTACGGCTTGCTTGGCTACCTGGGAACGCGCGCCATCGGCACCGATGATGCATTTACCGCGCACACTGGCGGGCATTTCCAAACCGTCGTCGGTACGGATGGTGAAGTGCACCCGGCTGACGCCATCGTCGTCGCGGCTGAGTTTGTCAAAAATGCCGCGCTGGCGCACCGCGCCATGGTTTTCGGCGCGCACCCGCAGCCATTCGTCAAACTGTTCACGGTTGACCATGCCGACAAAACCGCCCTCGATGGGAATGTCGACTTTTTTGTCCTTGGGCGAGACCATGCGCGCAGCACGCGCTTTGGCCACCAGCAACTCATCGGGGATGTCGAAATCTTTGATCAGGCGTGGCGGGATAGCCCCACCACAGGGCTTGATACGCCCTTGCCTGTCGAGTAGCAACACATGCCGCCCCAGTTTGGCTAAATCATCGGCTGCGGTTGCACCGGACGGCCCGCCGCCGACCACAACCACGTCATAGGTTAGGTTTTGCATGAAATGACTCCTGAAGAGATTGGGTAAAAGAAACAGAAACAGTGGCTGCATCAGCAGCCAGCGAATGAACAAGATGTTGGGGTGCATTGCGCCAAGCAAAAGCGCTGACCATCATGCCGGCGACCAACAAAGGCACGCCCAAAGCGCTGAGGCTCAAGGCGCGGCCCACCGGGTCGC
Organism: Burkholderiales bacterium; assembly: GCA_013205525.1. Classification (GTDB taxonomy): domain Bacteria; phylum Pseudomonadota; class Gammaproteobacteria; order Burkholderiales; family Burkholderiaceae_C; genus Limnohabitans. The sequence goes on from JABMMR010000308.1 coordinate 3,670, forward strand.
GCATGAAGCGCATCATTAAGGGAATTTGTGCATAAATCAGCAGCAAGACCGCTACGGCATAGGGCAACAAACCCCAGACCAGCAACAAGGCCACCACCACAAACTGCGGCAGCAGCATGACCCAACAGGCCGTGCCTGCAGCGCCTTTGACACCTAGTTGAACCGGCAAGGAAAAAATACCCATTTGTCGGTCACCCTCTATGGCTTTGAAGTCATTCAAGGTCATGATGCCGTGAGCCGCCAAGCTGTAGAGCAGCGCCAAAGTGATGATGTAGGCGTCGGGCATGGCGCCGCCCAACATGACGGCCGCGCCGGTGACCCAAGCCAAGCCTTCATAGCTGAGGGCGCAAGCGGCGTTGCCTATCCAGCCGTCTTTCTTTAATCGAAAAGGCGGGGCGCTGTAAGCCCAAGCCAAAGCCAGCGCCAGTAAAGTGGCACCAAAAGCCCAGGTACCTAACTGCCAGGCCCACCACAGGGACAACAAGGTCCAAACAATGGCGATGACAATGCCCCAAGCCCCGGGCATGCGCCCCGAGGGAATTGGCCGCTGGGGCTCGTTGATAGCATCAACATGCCGGTCAAACCAATCGTTCACCGCTTGGCTGCAGGCACACACCATGGGACCTGTCAACACAATACCGCTAATGAGTAAACCAACCTTGTCTGACAGAGGCTGCCCCGAAGACACCGCGCCGCAGGCAAACGCCCACATCGGGGGAAACCAAGTTACGGGTTTGAGAAGCTCTAAGACAGCTGAGGGTTTGGGAAGCGCCATACCCCCCATTTTTCATTTGACACAGTAAAATGTCAATCTAAGTTGACGCTTTTTTGTGAGAACTAGGGTTTACTCGGGTTCGCCTTCGGCGACCATCCCATAACGGTGCAATTTCACATACAGGCTTTGGCGCGACAAGCCCAACATCTCGGCGGCCGAGGCGCGGTTGTTTTGGGTGAGTTCAAGTGCAGCCTGAATGCACATGCGCTCGATCATGGTGCTGGTCTCGCCGACGATTTCTTTCATCGGCATGCGCCCAACCAACTGCGACAACTGTGCCACCGAGTCGGCCATACCACCCGAGGTGGCTGGCATGGCGTCGCGACCGCGTGCGCCCGAAACTTCATGGAAGAAGAACCCATAGGTGGGATCCGCGCCATTCAAAGTCACGGCGGTGATGTCTACCGGTATCAGCACACCCACCATGCTGCGCAAATCGGTGGCGAAACTGCGCAGGGTGCGCGACTGGCGCAAATTGGTCAGCAACACGCCCAAATCGACACCGCCACGGGCCAGCCATTCTTCAAGGCTTTTATTCGCCAGCATGGTGTGAGACGCCACGCCCACCATGCTGCAGAACTCGGGATTGCTGGCCAGCACCGTGCCCAAGCGGTCAGCCACCACAAAACCCACCGGCGCTTGATCTAAAGCGTGGTGAAACCAATCAATCACCGGCGCGCTGGATTGGCTGGCTTGCTGGGAGCTTAAAGCCTGCAAGCGCAATAAAAATTGAGGTCCGCCTTCTTGCACGAACACCGATGCATGCAAATTGCAATCTTGCTCTGATTTAAGCAAGCGCATTCGCCCCGACTCCATGCGGCCCGAGTTTTGCGCTTGGCGCAGCAAGCTGTCCAGCGCCTCCCGCTTGTCAGGGTCGAACAACTGAAGCACATCGGTTCCGGGTAATTTGCGGTTAACTTCTTTGAACAGCAGTTGTGCCGCATTGTTGGCCTCCATCACGCGGCGTTGGGCCACATCGACCACCAACATCGGGTCGGCCACAGACTCAAACAGCAAGCGGTATCGCGCCTCCATGTGGCGCAGTCGCAAAAAGTCGCGCTCCATGAATTGATGGGCTTCCACCAAACGGTGCTGCATTTGCGACAAGCCGCTTAAATCACGGCCAAAAAGCCACACGGTTTGGTCTTTTTCCTGCTGCACCAAATTGACTTGCAAAGGCAAGTCTTGACCGGCTGAAGGCGAGAAATTGACATGCCGCCAAGCCGGTGCTTCGGTTTTGCCCATCGCATCCCACATGCTGATGAATTTTTCCAAACTGTCTTTACTGATGAAGTCGTTGATGCAGCGTCCGTTAAAAACAGAGCTGTCCAAACGCTGTAAATCTTTGCCAAAAACAGCCACCTCCAGCACTGTCGACTGTTTGTCCAACACCATCATGATGTCAACCAAGCCAGGCAGCAAATGCTGTAAGTGAGTAGAGTTTAGGTCTGGAGTGATCAAGATATTAAAAAGCTTAAGTTGGTTAAATCAACAATCATTTCCTTGGCCAAGATTTCAGGCAAACCCCAAGGCAATAGCACCTTGGGTTTTCCCCTATTCTAAGCTCAGTTTGTCTAAGCTGTTTGACACTTTAAAACAACTCAACCGAAGATTTTCCATACTGCTTACGCACCTGCTCCACCCTTTGAATTGCCATCAACTGCGCTTGATCAGCCTGCAAACATGAAAAATCAGCGCCCAACCATGGGGCTAAATGGGCATGGGTGGCCAACAAGGGGCCGCCCACCATCACCAACAGACCGGGGTTGAGCGATTTCTTGCGCAAAGTGGCAATGAGTTTTTTCAAATAGCCCAATTGCCTTTCATCACTGACAGACAGACCCAATAAATCGATACAACCAGACTGCACTGCAATCACCATATCCGGCTCGCGCCAAGTGGTGTCTCCCACTACCTGCCAGCCATAGCGTTTGAAATATTGGGACAGGATGAGCAGACCCAAAGAATGCTGAGATTGGGGCGTATTGACCAGCAATGCAGCGTGGTCGGACAAGCCGCCACATTGGGGCCCGCTCAACACAAATTCAGCACTGAGTTTGTAGACCAATTCTTGCAAGCGGTAACTGGCTTGGGTGACCGCCACGAAGTCAATCTCATCTTGCGCCCACCAGTGGTGAAACAGTTTGGCGGCGCTGGGAATGGTTTGCAAAAACACGGTTTCCAGCCCCAAGCCCTGTCCAACCATGTTCAAGACACAAGATTCGATATCAGAGGACGTGGAAGACAAACAGGTTTTGGCTAGAAGCTGGCTTTGCTGCTCGGCAAAAGGCAAAATTGACTGCTCAGAGCCCACAACTTGCAGCAACTTAGGGGCAACAATATCTTTCAAGGCCAAGCTCAAGGGCGCTGTTATTTCAGGGTTTTGGGGCTTACTCATGACTCAATTTCTTGGTCCGGTGTGTTCACAGAATTCAAAAGTGACCTTAGTGTCATATTTTTTTGACACATTCAACCTAGGGAAAACCCCGTTAATGTCAGTATTAAATAACGTCAATTTAAGTTGACACTATGCCCATAGATCTCTAAAGTTAATCAACTCTGAAAAAACTTTTCCCCATGAACGAAGTTGCCTCAACCACTGTGATCAGCGCGGGCTTGTATACCCCCGAAGAGCGTGTCCGCCGCGACAACACCATTTGGACGCCGGTGCAAGGCTTTTTGGCGGCTTTTCAATTCATCGTATTTGGCGTGAGCGTATGCCTGATCACCCGCTTTATGGTCACCGGCCAAGGCGAGATGCTGGCGGTGTGGTCGGTGGTCTTCAAAACCCTTGTGCTCTACACCATCATGGTCACAGGCTCTATTTGGGAAAAGGTGGTATTTGACAAGTGGTTGTTTGCCAAGTCTTTTTTCTGGGAAGACGTGTTCAGCTTTTTGGTGCTGGCTTTGCACACCGCCTATCTGTGGTCGCTGATTGAAGGCGATATGAGCCGGCGCGAGCAAATGTGGTTGGCCTTGGCTGCTTACGCAGCCTACGCCGTCAACGCCGCGCAATTTCTTTTGAAACTCAAAGCCGCCCGCATCCAAGAGCGCGCCACCATCGCCCTGCACAAGGAGATGGCCGCATGAATGCCGTGATCCCTATTCACAGCAATGCCGCGGGCTGCGCCGAGCCCACGGTGCGCACAGAGAGAGGCCAACGCGAGGTGTTTTGCGGCTTGACCGGCATCATTTGGTTGCACAGAAAAATCCAAGATGCCTTCTTTTTGGTGGTGGGCTCGCGCACCTGCGCCCACCTCATCCAATCCGCCGCGGGGGTGATGATTTTTGCCGAGCCACGCTTTGGCACTGCCATCATTGATGAGCGCGATTTGGCCGGCTTGGCCGACTGCAATGACGAACTCGACAAAGTGGTCGACAAGCTGCTGAGCCGACGCCCCGATATACGCACCTTGTTTTTGGTGGGCTCTTGCCCCTCCGAGGTCATCAAGCTTGATTTATCGCGCGCCGCCGAACGCCTAAGCCGCGTCCACACGCCTCGCGTGCGGGTGCTCAATTACTCGGGCAGCGGCATAGAAACCACCTTCACCCAAGGCGAAGACGCTTGCTTGCAAGCGCTGGTGCCGGTTTTGCCCACACTCGACGCCAACGCTGACAAGCGCTTGCTGGTGGTGGGCACCTTGGCCGATGTGGTGGAAGACCAAATGCGTCGCTTGTTGGCCGACATGGGTATCACCCAACTCGATTTCTTCCCGCCCCGCAACAGCACCGACTTGCCCGCTATCGGCCCCAACACCCGTTTTTTGCTGGCCCAGCCGTTTTTGGCCGATACAACTTTGGCGCTGGAGGCTCGCGGGGCGCAACGCCTTACCGCGCCTTTTCCTTTAGGCGCAGAAGGCACCACCCTATGGCTGCAAGCCGCGGCCAGCGAGTGGGGTGTCAGCCAGGCCCAATTTGAGGCTGTGACCCATGCGCCGCACCAACGCGCGGAGGCCGCATTGGCGCGCCAAAAAGTGCATTTAGCGGGCAAAAAAATCTTCTTCTTTCCCGACTCGCAACTGGAAATTCCCTTGGCGCGTTTTCTCAGCCGCGAGCTGGGCATGCAGTTGGCCGAAATTGGCACGCCCTATTTGCACCGCAAGCTCATGAGTGAGGAACTCGCCTTGTTGCCCCCAGGCTCTCAGATCACCGAGGGTCAGCATGTGGAAAACCAACTCGACCGATGCCATGCCGCCGCGCCCGACCTGGTGGTGTGTGGCTTAGGGCTGGCCAACCCCCTTGAGGCACAAGGCTTGACCACCAAGTGGGCCATCGAACTGGTGTTCACCCCCATCCAAGGCTATGAGCAAGCGGCTGATTTGGCCGAGTTGTTCAGCCGGCCCCTGCGCCGTCGCATCAAACTCGCCGCATAAGGTCAGACACCATGCAACTCACCCTCTGGACATACGAAGGCCCCCCGCATATTGGTGCTATGCGCGTGGCCACGGCCATGACCGATGTGCATTACGTGCTGCATTCGCCCCAGGGCGACACCTATGCCGATTTGCTGTTCACCATGATCGAGCGTTTGCCACGCCGCCCACCCGTCACCTACACCACCTTTCAAGCC
>JABMMR010000309.1 GCA_013205525.1 Burkholderiales bacterium
CATGGAAATAGACACCGCAGTTCGTCACCAAGCGCCTGTGTTGATTGTGGTGGCCAACAACGGTTCTTGGGCCATCGAAGTACGCGACCAGCAAGAGACACACGGCAAAGTGGTGGGCACACGCCTGCAGTTTTCCGACTATGCGGGCATGGCCAAAAGCTTTGGCATGCATGCCCAAAGAGTGGAACGTGAAGAAGACTTGGCCCAAGCCATCCAAATAGCCTTGCAAAACCGCCCAGCCCTGCTGGATGTGCTGGTCACGCCCGAGGCAGCCTCATCTGACGCAAAATCAGGGCTGGCGTGGGTGCCCGATTTGCAGGCCCTCGCCGCATGGGATGACGCAGAACGCCGTTGGCGCGATGCGCCGCCGAATTAAGCATGATCAGAACAACAGGTGTCTTTTGTGAAAATTTTGTCAACGCAACCCAATCTCGTCGAGCAAGTGCACGAGGCTATATTGCTGGAAATATCTTCTGGCAAGCTCACCCCAGGAACGCGCATTATTCAGGAGCAAATTGCCACTGAGCTGGGCGTTTCGCGCCAGCCGGTGCAACAAGCCTTGCTGCTGCTGCGCAACCAAGGGCTGTTAAGCGACGCGCCAGGGCGCGGGCTGATCGTGGCGCCACTCGACCCCGAGCATATTCGACATATGTATGACGTTCGTGCGGTGATTGAGGGCTTGGCATTCAGAAAAGCCGCTATCAACAATTCAGAAACTGCCAAACGCAAGGGCCCCAGTTTCATCAGCAAAGGTCGACAAGCCGTGCAAAGTGGTTCTGTCAGCGAATTGATTGCCGCGGACATGGCGTTTCACCATTTTGTGTATTTGTTGTCGGAAAACTTGCTGGTGGCGCCGGCCATGGATGCGCATTGGACCTATACCCAACGTGTCATGGGCGAGGTGCTGATGCGAAACGAAAAGCCCAGAGACATTTGGGACCAACATGAAATTTTGCTACAGGCCATCATCAGTGGCGATGGTGCTTTGGCCGAAGAACATGCTCGGGAGCACATCTTGGCGGCGGCCAATTTCATCATTGAGCGCATCTCTGCGCCCTAAGCGCCTACCAACTGTTGCGCAATTCGCGCAGCTTGGTAAAGACTGTGAGCTCATCAGGCTGGTCTGGCAGATCGGGGAAGTTTTTCTTCAACTCCGCCACGACTTGCTCACTACCGAGGCGAAAAAAAGTATTCACCTCTTGCTCAACACTTAAGGTGCTTACATAGGCGTGGTTCATGTCTTGACCGTTCACCTGAGCAAGCAAGACAAGCGCTGGCGTGTTGTCTGGCTCGCGGTTCAAGGTGAAACGCAAATTGTTTTCAATGTAATCGTGTCCGGGGTAAATCAAGGTGTTGCTGGGCAAGCGAGTCAACTGCTCGTCAAAGGTATGAAACAGCGCATCCACATTTCCGCCGTTGTGGCAGTTGCCAGCCCCCGCATTGAACAAGGTGTCACCTGAAAACAAAGTGGGTTGATCGGTGTGTGAGCGCAGGCAAATATGGCAATAGGTGTGGCCGGGAGTGTCCAAGGCTTCGAGTTCCACTGTTTTGCCCACTTTGATGATGTCGCCCGCCAGCAGTCCGCGAAACACACCTGGTATCGCCCCCGCTGCTTTGGCGTGCGCCAGTACTTTGGCGCCCGTGGCGTCGACCACCGCTTGGTTGCCACCTATGTGATCGTGGTGCTCGTGGGTGTTTAAAATTTGAGTGATGTTCCAGCCCTCGTCTTTGGCCGCTTGCAAGCACTTGGCGCTGTCCAAAGGGTCTATGGCCAAGGCCTCACCGGTTTGCGGACAAGCCACAAGGTAGTTGAAGTTACGGTAGGCGTTGGCAGTCCAAATTTGTTTGACCAGCATGGCAAAGACCTTGGTTGGGGCGGTGTAAGTCTGTGTAAATGAAGTTGTTCTAAACTGAAATTAACCTATGACTTATTGAGCGAGGAAATGATGAAGCGATTATGTTTGATCTTGTTGTTGTCCATGAACTCTTTGGCCTTTGCCCATTGCCCAGGCCCCGTGCCCTGTGAAATGAAATACGTGGACAACGCTTTTGGCAAGACCACCAAAACCGGTGCAGAACTGGAAAAAGCCAAAGCCATGCGCGAAGAAGGCGAGCGCTTGTTCAAAGAAGGCAAAGAAGACGAAGCCTTGAAAATTTTGAAAGCAACGAAAAAGCTTTTGCTCGATTAAGACTGAAATTTAAATGCAAGGGAAGTTGGCGACCATGATTTCGCGAACCACCCCAGCAGCGTTGTAACGCATCAGTTCGGGGCGCAACTGCAATTGCAATTTCACCAACTCAGCAATCTCGTTAATCTCGATCTTTTCCTGCATACAAATAGCAGAGGATTTGGTCAGCATCAGCGTGTCCACCACGCCCATGATGTAGTTGCGGCCGTTAAAGCGCACCTCTTCCTGATCTGAAAGCAAACTGGTTTGCATCTCAGCGGCAGTCAAAAAGCGAACGCTGGTGGCTGCTTGTGCTGGCGCTATCAGCAGCCAACACAGCAGTAAGCTTGCACGCTGGAACATATCAAGGTGCTTCAACAGTGACCTTGATAGCGCTGTACCAAGCTGACAGGTTGGCAATCTCTGCATCTGTTAAAGATTTGGCAATCACGCCCATCACTTCATGGTGGCGTTTGCCACTGCGGTAGTTCTTCAGCTGTTCGCTGAGGTAAATGGCTTGTTGCCCGGCGAGGTTGGGAGCGCTGGGCATGCCGGCAATGCCGTTCGCTCCATGACACAGGGCGCAGGCAGCATCGGCTTTGGCTCGGCCGTCGGCCACGTCGTTGGCAAAACTATTGAAGGCACACAACACCAATACAAACACAAATTTTTTCATTTTTTATAGCAAAAAAGCGGGGCCTCGTGAGAGACCCCGCTAAACAGATACTGAACACGGGCACAGGGCCCGTGAATCAAACCAGATTACTGACCGGTGTAGCTGATGCGGTAGATCGCGCCAGCGTAGTCGTCAGACACCAGTATAGAGCCGTCAGGCAAGTTGGCCACGTCAACAGGGCGAGCAAGCGCACGGTTGGTGGCCTTGTCCAAGAAGCCATCAGCAAACACTTCTGCAGGTCCTGCATTGCCATCGGCTTTGACAGGAATGAAGTTGAGCAGGTAGCCGCTAGGAACGCTGCGGTTCCATGAACCATGGGAAGCCACAAACAAACCACCTTGGTATTTAGCAGGGAAAGCCTTGCCAGTGTAGTGAGCTACGCCCAACTGAGCTTGGTGAGCAGGGAACTCGACTTGAGGAGAGATCATGCCAGCTGGCTCTTTCATGTCCTTCAGTTCAGGTGCTGCAGGAGAACCAGCCACTTTGTACTTACCGTTGTAGAAGGGGAAACCGAAGTGTTCGCCTGCCTTGGTCAGCTTGTTCAACTCGCCGGGAGGAATGTCGTCACCCAAACCGTCAACTTGGTTGTCAGTTGTCCAGATGTCGCCCTTTGGCCCAATGGTGATACCAGCGGGGTTACGCATGCCTTTGGAATAAACCATGCGGCCTGTGCCATCAAGGCCGTCGTAGCGAACGACGCCACCAATGCCGACTTCGTCATACAAAGCGATTTTGTCTTTGGGCTGAACGTTGTAGGGCTGGCCCAAAGTCACGTAAATTTTGCCGTCGTTGGCAATTTTACAAACGCGACCAGTATGGTTGAAAGATTGCTCTTCCACGGGGATCATCTTGCCTTCAGCCACGACCACGCCCACGGCAACGTCTGGACCTTCGTAGAAGTATTCAGCGGCAGGGAAGTGCAACATGCGGTTGGATTCAGCCACAACCAAGAAACCGTCTTTGGTAAAGCAAACGCCGTTGGGGTTGCTGAACTTGATGGCGGGAGCGAAAGGCTTGACTTCGGTAGCTGCGTCACCGTTGTTGCGGTTGGTCACGGCCCAAACGGTGGTTTTGCGTGTACCGACGAATAACATATTGGTGGAAGGTGCAACAGCCATGTAGCGTGCATCAGGAACGATGGCGTACAAGTCGATTTTGAAACCTTCGGGCAACTTGACTTTCTTCAAATTAGCGCGGATAGCATCAGCATTTTTACCTTCCTGGGGGACGGTAGGAATGTTCATGTTGGTGTCAGTGTTGCCCATGCGTTGCAAGGTAGACAAGTTTTTGTCTTGTGCAAATGCTGTTGTAGCAACCATAGCTGAAACTGCCAAAGTGACAGCAGAGATTTTTAGAAAGCTCACTAGGTATTCCTTAAGCAAAAAAAGGCAACATTGCCTGAACAAAATTCTAACAAGACAATTTTTTCAATAGTCAATAACCTTATTAGGGTTAGTTAGTATTTTTTGAGATAAATTCAACTGTCACAGACAAGCATCATTTTTTTAATAATTAAAAAGTATTGTTTTTATTGACCTGCTGGTGGGGCAGGCACGGCCTAACCTACCAGGGCCTTGATGTCCTTCATTAAAAGGAACAGATGGAACGGATCAGATGGACTGGGTTCAAACTCCCAATTGAGGTACCACAATCTGGCAGGCTCGTCCTTGGCATGCACCAGCAGGGCACGAATCCCGGCAATGTCCGCCGCCTGTGCTGTACGCAGCAGCGCATCTTTGAGCAGTGCTTTGCCAAGCCCTGCGCCTTGGTGCTGAAGGTCAACGGCAAGCCGGGCCAAAATCATCACCGGCACGGGGTGTTGTGGAATACCTTTGGTCACACGCGGTGCCGCATTGAATGGCTCAACGCTACCCACGGCCAAACTGTAGAAACCAACGACCGCGCCGGAATGGCAACTCACGTAGGTTTGCGCGCTGTTGGATTTTTGATTGACGAGCGCAAAGCGCTGCAAGAACTGATTCAGTGCGCCCTGGCCACAATCAAAGGACTAAACGGCGTCCGAACCGGCCAGTTTGCGAATTGGCTCGTAAGCCTGCGAACTCAACCAAGTAGCCCAGGCTTAGACAAAAGCTTTTTGAGCTTGGGCTTGGGCTTGGGCTTCGCCCTCACAGGCTGGTCCAGTGC
>JABMMR010000310.1 GCA_013205525.1 Burkholderiales bacterium
ACCTCCTGCCAGTTTGGGCTGACGTCGCCCATAGACATCCAACTTTCCTTGAACCCCATTGGCCCGCACAGCGCCGAAATTGACACTGAGGAGCACAGTACAGCCAAGCCGATCTTGGCAAAGTGGAGCCTCATCGGTCAGCCTCTATGGTGTCAACAACCGATCTCATAGACTAATCAGCCAATTGCATATTTGTAACAACAAAGGCGCCGTCTAATTTTTCTGCAACAAACTTGACTTTATCGCCTGCTTTGAATGTCTCAAACAAAGAAATATCGCGAATTTGAAAAACCATGGTCATGCCAGGCATATCTAGGCTTTTAATATCGCCGTGTTTGATCGTCATCTTTTTATTTTCACGATTGACCTTTTTGATTTCGCCATCGGCCATGTTGTGTTTTTCTTGGGCATGAACCGCTGCAAAACAAGCGACAAAAATAACCAGAAAGAGAGAGAAAAGGTGTTTAGAAATTTTCATAAAGTATTTCTCAAAAAGGTTTTAAAAACTTAATGTTTGTGCGCTGAGTCATGAGCAGGTGAATCTCCAACGGACTTGCCGCCCACTATCACCACTCCCTTCATGCCTGCTTCAAAGTGTCCAGGTTGTAAACATGCAAAATTAACTTTACCTGACTTTGTAAATTGCCAGATGATCTCAGCAGATTTCCCTGATTGCACCGTTATTTGGTTCTCATCGGCGTGCTCCATCTCTGGGTTTTTCTTCATCACCTCGGCGTGTTCTTTCAGCTCTTTTTCTGTGCCCAGCACCATTTCGTGCTTCACTTTGCCAGAGTTTTTAACGATAAATTTAATAGTTTCACCTTGTTTGACTGTGATGCTTTGTGGGTTAAAGCGCATGGTGTCAAGCATTTCTACTTTGACAGTGCGATTGGCATTGGTGGCTTTGCCCGGTTTGCCAATCGCATCTGAGTCTGAGTGACCGCCAGCGTGATTGCCTGCTGCGAAAACAGTTGACGTAACAAGAGCGACGGATAGGACGGTCAAGATAAATTTGAATGTCATCGACTTTCCTTTTTTGAGGTTTAAAAGAGGTTCAATGGCCAGCGTATCAAAAGGGTTTACGTATATAAAAAAAACCCCTCGAAAGGGGTTTTAGCAAAGCTCAAGAGAAATTACTTCTTGATACAGGCTGGGTTTTTTTCGTTTTCTTTCTTGGAGCAGTCAACTTTTTTGTCATCCGGCTTGCCACCAGAATGGCTGCCCGCGAAGGAGGGCATAGACAAGAGCATAAAAGCTGAAACGAAAGCAGACATTACGAATTTCATAGAAACACTTTCTGGTTGTGAGGTTGAGAAAAGCCGTCAAAATGTGTGCCTAACTGGCATCACAATATCATTCTAGCAAGCGATAAAGGCACACGTTGTATATGGACAAAGCAAAGCGGCCGGCGCAAATCCCCTCCAAACTAAACTTGCCACTGGGCGTAATTTGGTTTTTGATGGGTGGCTCAATGCTCCCGCATTTGGCAGCACAAGAGCGTTTTTTGCCGCCCGCTTCGGCTGTGGTTCTACCCTCTTCGGTTCATGCTAACGGGGGGCGTCAGTCTCACTTGCGCGCGCTCGATCAGGCACGGCGGGCGCAGCCTCAAAACTTAGACGCAGCCCTCACCTATTGCCGTGCTGTTTTTAACTTAGGACTCATCGAGGGCGATTTGCGCTGGTATGGCTCGGCCAAAGCGGCTTTGGGCCCATGGTGGCAAGCATCTGAATTACCAGCCGAGGGTTATTTTTTACGCGGCTTGGTCAAGCAGGGCTTTCACGATTTTCAGGGAGGGCTTTCCGACATTGACCGTGCCATCGCCTTAGAGCCCCGCCGGGCTGAATTTTGGTCTTGGCGCTTTGCTCTGCATTTACTTCAGGCTGATATGGCCATGGCACGCCAAGACACTGAAGAAATTGCACGGTTGTTTGGGTCAGAAGAGTCCGATGTTTACCGTGCCATCTTGCTTTATCGCACAGGACAGCCCTTGCCTGCTGTGCTGATGCTCACGCGCGCCATCCGTTCCCCCCTGAATAAAGATGTCTTCTCGCAAGATTGGTTGAGCTTTCACTTGGGCGAAGCGCATCGCGTTGCCGGTCAACCTGCGCAAGCCATGGCCGTTTGGGGCGAGCGCCTCAAAATTAATGGTCAGTCGCACTTACTCAGACTCTCGCTGGCCGAGCTGCTAAACCAGCAAGGCCTCTACCCGCAGGCAAAAGCCATGGCCATGAACCAAGCTGACATGGCCAGTCTGACGGATGCCTTGCTAATGCAGGCCCTGCTGGCCAGCCGGGGTGAAAAAGATGCAAGTCAAGCCAAACTGGCCAGTCAGGTGCAAGCGCGTATGCGCGCACAAGCCCTGCGGCAAGAGTCGTTGATTGAGCGTCCCAAACTGATCTACCAAATTGCGTACGGTCAAGATATTGCAGCAGGACTTGCACTGTCGATCGACAATTGGCAACTGCAAAAAGAACCGCCCGATGCAGTGCTTTTTGTGCAGGCTGCATTGGCACTGGGCCAGGCCCAGGCCGCTGCCCCAGTGGTTGAGTGGGCAGAAAAAACCCGCTACACAGACCCCCAACTCGGGCCGCTGATTCAGCAACTCAAGGCCCATCCCAGCTGGAAGAGGGGTCGATGATGAAGTGCAGCCGATTGTTTCTGTCTGGACTGGTCACATGCCGACAAATAGCTTTGGGCCTTGCGATGCTGTGGGGCCTGCTCTTGGGCAACGCCACTTGGGCGCACTCCAGCAGCAACAGCTACCTCACACTCAGCATGCCTGCTGAGCAGTTGACCCTGCGTGCGGACATCCATCTGCGAGATTTAGACTTGGTCTTTGATCTGGATGAAAACCGTGATGGTCAGGTCACCTGGGCGGAGACCCAGTCTCGCAGTGCTGAACTCATGGCTTGGATGGCCCAAGGCGTGATGCTCAATGCGTCAGGGCAAAGCTGCCCGCTGGGGCAAGCCGATCTGAAAGCCAGCTTGCACGCCGACGGCACCTATTTGAGCGCCCTGTGGACACCGACATGTTTAGGTGTGACTCAGCCCTTGGACCAAGCCCGCTTGGTGCTCCGCTATGAGCTTATTTTTTCTCAGGATAACCTGCATCGAGCCCTGCTGAAGGTGGATTTTCCCAATGACCAGAGCAGTGCCTTGCTCAGTCCCGAAAGACCTGAAATTGCACTCAATGCCGCTGAAAGACACCCCTTACGGGTGATGGGACGCTATGTGGTCGAGGGCGTCTGGCACATCTGGATTGGGATTGACCACGTCGTGTTCCTTCTCAGCCTGTTGGTACTGGCTCCCCTGCAATCATCAAGGCAAAAGGTGCTGGACTGGCAAGGCGCCACGCACATTCGCCCCGTAGCATTGGACGTCTTTGCTGTCGTCACCGCCTTCACCTTCGCGCACTCGATCACTCTGGGGCTGACCGTCACAGGCTGGCTCACACCGCCCGCTGACTGGGTAGAGCCCGCCATTGCTTTGTCGGTGGTGCTGGCAGCTTTCAACAACTTGTTGGGTGTCAGCTCTCTTAAGCGCTGGCGTTTGGCGTTTGTTTTCGGTCTGGTGCACGGTTTCGGCTTTGCCAGCGTGTTGCTGGACTTGGGG
>JABMMR010000311.1 GCA_013205525.1 Burkholderiales bacterium
GGCTTGATCACCTCAACCTTTCTTAGCCTGCTGGTCATTCCTGCCGTCTTTTTGTATATCGACGACCTGGGTTTGCTCATCCTTCGTTTGTGGCGGCGCTTTAGTTCAGCTCAGCAATGAGCTCGATTTCAACGCAAGCACCCCGCGGGAGTTGAGCCACACCAAAAGCACTGCGTGCGTGGGTGCCGGCTTCGCCCAGCACTTGACCCAATAGCTCAGAGCAGCCGTTGGTCACCAAATGATGTTCGGTGAAGTCGGGGCTGGAGTTGACCAAGCTCATCACTTTGACGATGCGCTTGATGCGGTGCAAGTCACCACCCGTTGCCACATGCAAGGTGCCCAGCAGGTCGATAGCCACCGAGCGGGCGGCGATTTGTCCAAGCGTTGTGTCCATATCGGTGCCCAATTGACCGACCCATGGGCTGCCGTCTTGTTTGGCAATATGGCCGCTGACGAAAACCAGGTTGCCGGTCTGCACAAACGACACATAGGCCGCTACCGGCGCTGTCAGCGGGGGCAGGGTAATGTGCAGGTCTTTAAGGTGTTGGTAAATATCCATGGGGTTTGTCTCCTTTGCTAACTTGTATGGAGAGTGTAGAGTGCTTAAATGACGGCAAAAAATGGGGGTTTTAAGATTCAAGTTTTGAAGTTCAGGGTCGATTTATTCACTATGAAGTCATTTTCTTTCTCACGCTTAGCTTGTGCGGCACTTTTACTGGTCAGCCCTTGGGTTCACGCCGAGTGGGGCGAACTGATCAAGGACGATGAGGTGTTTTACGGTTGGGACAAAGATTCGGTGCAAAACAAGCATGTCTCACGCTTGGTCTGGACTATCACCAACCTGACCAGTTCCATCAAACTGGGTAGCGCTGATTACCAGTCCATCTTGACCCGCTATCGCATCAATTGCAAAACCGATACTTTTCTCAAGTTGTCCGAAAGCATTTACGAGCGACCCGATGGCAAGGGAAAAGAAGTGTTCGCGGTGGACAAGCCTGAGTGGCGTCCCAATGACACCGCTATTCGCCCGGGCACGCACATCGCACTTCTGAAAAAACAGATTTGCGCTCCCACACAAACCGCCTCAGCCAATTAAATTTCTCTTCAGCGTTTTGCAGCTTGCAAAACAGACTGAAGGGAATGTTTGTCTGCTAACTCCTGTCCTTGGCTGACTTGGCTCAGCCCCTTGCTGTTGGCTTGGGTCTTGGGCAATGCTTTGCAATTGCAACAAGCGCAGCTGGGCAGTGGCCTAGACTACCTTTGGCCTTTGCTGGGTTGCAGCTTGTTCGCCTTAGGGGCGCACATGGTCTGGCGTCATCCGGCATTCGCGCAAACCCAGCGGCCTTACATGGCGTGCTTGGGCATTGCCAGCGCCGTACTCAGCGTGGCTGCCTTGGCCCATGCCAGTGTGGGATGGCGAGCGCTGCTTTACCAACAAGGCCAATTGCCGGCACAGCTGCAAGGTATCGATATTGAAGTCACCGGCTCGGTGGTGAGTTTGCCGCAACGCCTTAGCGATGGGTGGCGTTTTCGCTTTCAAGTGGCGCAGGCCGTTCGTGTTGACAATGGTGCCAAGGTCGATATCCCATCCATTTTGCAGTTGGCTTGGTATGCCAATGACAAAGCCGAGCTACAAGACTTGCCCGCCATTCGGGCAGCACAGATATGGCGCTTGCCTTTGCGCTTAAAGCAGCCGCATGGCTTGGTCAATCCAGGTGGCTTTGATGTGGAGTTGTGGTTTTGGGAGCAGGGTATTCACGCCACTGCTTATGTGCGAACAACCGCGCGCAATGCGCCCCCCGTGTTGCTGGGTCATGCCAAGGGAGGAGATGTTGCGGTATGGCGTCAAATGGCCCGCGATGGCATACAACAAAGCGTGAGGGAACCGCGTTGGGCGGCGGTAGTCTCGGCGTTGTTGGTAGGCGATCAGGCCGGGCTGGACAGCGCCGATTGGGATGTGTTTCGTGCCACCGGCGTGGCACACCTGATGAGTATCTCGGGCCTGCACATCACGCTATGGGCGTGGGTGGCGCGTTGGTTGATCCTGAGGCTTTGGCGCTACAGCGATGTCTGGGGACGCTCTTGGTGTTTGTCCCTGCCAGCCCCTTATGCGGCACAAGTCGGGGGTTTATTACTGGCTTGGGTGTATGCGGTTTTCAGTGGCTGGGGAATTCCTTCGCAAAGAACCATCGCCATGCTGGCAACAGTGTGTGTCTTGCAACTTCAGGCCGTGCGCTGGCCCATGCACACCCAGTGGTTACTGGCCATGGTGACGGTCTTGCTCATCGACCCATGGGCTTTGATGCAAGCCGGGTTTTGGTTGAGTTTTGTGGCGGTGGGAATGCTGTTCATGGGTCAGTCCAGACATGCGCCAACTGCTGCTGCAAACCCTGTTATTCCCCACACGCAATGGCAAAACTTGAAAGGGCTTGGCCGCTACATAGTGTCCTTGTGTAAAGAGCAGTGGATGATCAGCGTGTGCTTGGCCCCGCTGTGCATCATCTTGTTTCAGCAGGTGTCGTTGGTGGGTTTGTTTGCCAATCTGTTTGCTATTCCTTGGGTGACTTGGGTGGTCACACCCTTGGCCTTTGGCGGCCTGCTGTGGTCGTCGCTGTGGCAGGCCAGCGCATGGGCCGCACAGATGTTGCACGCAGTGTTGCAGCCTTTGTCGCAACTGTCTTGGGCGGTGTGGCACAGCGCCGCCCCGCCTTGGTGGGTTGCTGCTGCTGGGTTGGTGGGCGCAGGCATGTGGGCCGGGCGTTGGCACGGCTTGTTTCGCTTGGCAGGGCTGCTCTTGCTTATGCCTTCTTTGTTTTGGCCTGCTTCTCGCCCGCCCACAGAGACAGTCGAATTGCTGGCCGCAGATGTGGGACAAGGCAATGCGGTGTTGGTGCGAACTGCCCAGCACAGCTTGTTGTTTGACGCAGGCCCACGCTACGGCAGTGAGAGCGATGCGGGCGAACGCGTGTGGCTTCCCCTTTTGCAAAGAATGAATGAGCGCTTAGATATTTTGCTGCTCAGCCACCAAGACGCCGATCACACCGGTGGCGCATTGGCGATTCACGCAAATCAGCCTCATGCGCAAATTCTCAGCTCCATCACTGCAGCCCATTGGCTGGGAAACACCTTGAAGATGAAACCTTGCCAAGCAGGCCAATCATGGCAGTGGGATGGCGTGCAATTCGACATCATTCATCCCTTGGCGAGCGACTACGGCAAGCGTTTGTCACCCAACGCCCGCAGTTGTGTGCTGCGTGTTCGTGCCCAAGGTCAAACTGTTTTATTGACAGCAGATATCGAGGCATTTCAAGAGCAAGCTTTGCTGGAACGCATGGGGACAGCATTGAAAGCCGATGTCCTGTTGGTGCCGCACCACGGCAGCAAAACATCTTCTACCCATGCGTTTTTAGATGCCGTTCAACCGCGCATCGCCTGGGTACAAGCCGGTTACCGCAACCGCTATGGCCACCCCGCCCAAGAGGTGATGGCACGCTATGCAGACAAAGGTATACCGGTGTGGGACTCGCCCCGCTGCGGGGCTATGCATTGGCGCAGTGACGCGCCCACACAAGTGGTTTGCGAGCGCGATGTGCAGCGCCGCTACTGGCACCACCGAGTGCCTTAGGTTTTGCGGATGCTGGACATGAAGGAATCGAAAGGCATTTCACAAAACTGTGACCACAACACATGCTCGTCGCGAAACTTAGACCAAGGGGTGTAGATTTTCTTGAAAGCGGGGTTGCTGTCGTTGAGTTCGGTATAAAACTCGTTGGCCGCTTTGAAACAAGCGCTGAGCAATTCGGGTGAGAAGCGACGCAACTGTGCGCCCCCCGAGATCAGCCTGCGTAACGCCGCAGGATTGCTGATGTCGTATTTGGCAGTAGACCATTGGTTGGCTTCGGCAGACGCTACCCGCAAAGCAGCTTTGTAGTCTTTGGGCAAGACCTCAAAGGCTTTTTGGTTGATGAACAGCGACAGCGTGGCCGAACCTTCCCACCATCCGGGGTAGTAATAGTATTTGGCCACCTTGTGCAAGCTCAGGTGTTCGTCGTCTGCGGGGCCGACAAACTCGGCTGCATCGATCACACCTTTTTCCAGCGCAGCATACAAGTCGCCAGGCGCGAGTTGCTGAGGCACCACCCCCAGTTTGGTCAGTACTTTGCCTGCCAAGCCACCCACGCGAAATTTCAAACCTTTGAAATCTGCCACGCTTTTGATTTCTTTGCGGTACCAGCCCGCCATTTGCGCGCCGGTATTGCCCACTGGCATATTGATCACGCCGTAGTTGCTGTAGAACTCATTAAGTAGCTCGATGCCGCCACCCACATACAGCCAGGCGTTTTGACCACGGGTATTCAAGCCAAAGGGCAGGGCAGTGCCAAAGCCAAAAGCGGGGTCCTTGCCAATGTAGAAATAGCTTGCGCTGTGCCCCGCTTCCACGGTGCCGTTTTGTACGCCGTCAAGTACTTGCAGGGGCGGCAACAACTCACCGGCTGCATGCAAACTGATTTTGAATTTACCCTCGGTCAACTCGGCCACTCGCTTGGTCATCATGTCGACGGCGCCGTAGATGGTGTCTAAGGACTTGGGGTAGCTTGAAGCTAAACGCCAGCGAATTTCAGGCTTGGAAGATTGCGCCCGTGCTGGCGCGCTGAGGGAGGCAACCCCAGCGCCTACAGCGGTGGAGGAGAGAAAGTTTCTGCGTTGCATGAATGACTTTCAAAAAGTTAAATGAATATTAACTGACGATATCGAGTTTTTCTTTGGCTGTATCGTAATGCGGATCGTTGGTGTCAAGCGCCCAGCCTGCGGTAAGCATACGGTTCATAAATTGGCGGTTGTATAAAAAGGGAAAAATCAGCTGTGACAAACCAAAAGACACAAAGGTAATGACCAAATGCAAAACCCCAATACCTAACTCTCCGCGAATCACCGGCACGAACCAACCAAATAAAAGGTAAGTCCAGCTAAAACCCACATAGCCGCTTTTGGCAATCCCAGAGACCGAGTGGATGATGCGAACTTTTTTTTGCGGATTCAATATCACCACACAAAGAATCAGTGGCGACAAGACGACCAGCAGCAAAATCCAAATCCAAAAGGTTTCCATCAGCTTTTCCTATGATTTGCTCAGTTGATCTTGAAAAAAGTTTACAAAGTCTTGAGCATGATATCGGTATGGGGCAAAGCAACTGGAAAGCATTCTAAAATTTAAGTAACAAAGGACAGACAGATGGAATTTTCAGAACTCATCAAAGAACGTAAAAGCATTCGTGGTTACCAGCAAAAACCTGTTTCCCGCGAGGTGATTGAAGAGATTATTGAAGTAGCCAAATGGGCACCCTCCAGCATGAACACCCAGCCTTGGTATGTGCATGTGGTGACGGGCGAACCCTTGGACCGTATCCGTAAAGGCAACTCAGACAATATGGTGAACGGTGTCCCGCCCAAACGCGATTTCCCTATGAAAGAAGAATACGAGGGTATTCATCGCAGGCGCCAAGTTGACATCGCTATTCAGTTGTTTGAAGCCATGGGCATTGAGCGTGAGGACAAAGTGCGTCGCACCGATTGGGTGATGCGCGGCTTCAGACAGTTTGATGCCCCTGTGTCTCTGGTCTTGACCTATGACAAATATCTAGAGCCCGCAGCCATCAGTCAATTCGATTTGGGCGCGCTGTCGCATGCAATTGTGCTGGCGGCTTGGGAGCGCGGCTTGGGTTGTGTCATCAACGGGCAGGGCATCATGCAATCTAAAGTGGTGCGAGAACATGCAGCTATTCCGGATGATCAAAACATCATGATTTGCATTGCCATGGGTTATCCCGATGAAAGCTTTGTGGCCAACACCGTCAAGTCGGTACGCGAAGACAGTGAGAAGTTTGTGCGTTACGTGGGCTTTTAAATCTAACCAAACAAACGCTGTACCCACCAGACCAAGGCGATCAGGAACACGATGCCACTGCCCCAGCGCAGCAGGGCCGCTTTAGCTTCATGGCTTTTTACCCAAAAGACCACAGGCAAAGCGACCAATACAACGGCAGACAACTGGCCCAACTCAACGCCCAGATTGAAAGCGAAAAGGGTTTCGAGAAAATACATGCTGGAGAGGCCCAGTTCTTTCAAACCGTTGGCAAAGCCCATGCCGTGAATCAGTCCAAACACAAAAGCCAGTTTCCAATGACTGAAGGTAAAGCGGTTTTGCAAATTCAATGCGGCTGACACCATGATGGACAGCGCAATCATGGATTCAATGAACCGATCTGGCAGGCTGACCCAACCCAACACCGAACATGCCAATGTGATGGAGTGCGCCAGCGTGAAGGCTGTGATGACTTTGAGGGCAAATTTCCATGCTGCAATGCTGCCTGATGCATGGCTTGGGTCAGCAGGCTTTATCAGCATCAAGCCCGGCAGCAGCAAGGTCAACAAAAAAAGCAGGTGATCCGCGCCTCCCCAAATGTGCTTGACGCCTTCCTTGGTGAACAAGCCCATGGCTGCCCAGCGTTTGCCTTCACCC
>JABMMR010000312.1 GCA_013205525.1 Burkholderiales bacterium
GTGCAGGATGTGGCCGATCTGCAAAAAGCAGCGGATAGCGTCGCCCAGCTTTACCAAAAGGATGGCGTTTTGGCCCGCGTGGACTTGCTGCCCCAAGACCTGACCGAAGGGATTTTGGTCATCACCATCACCGAAGGCCGTTTTGCAGGCGCCAAATTGGAAACCCCCAACAGTCCCAAATTGCCTGCCGACTACTTGGTGAAATTGGTCGAAACCGCCCAACCCAAAGATGAAGCCGTGCGCATGAGCCAGCTCGACCGCGCCACCTTGCTGCTGGGTGAGGTGCCTGGGGTGCAAGCCAGTATGCGACTGCGCTCGGGTGACAAAGAGGGCGAGACCGAGGCCTTGATTCAAGTCTCAGAAGGTAAAGACTGGGACGGCCAAGTCAGCTGGGACAACGCCGGGCCCGTATCCACCGGCTTTAACCGCATGGGCACCCAGCTCAATCGCTATGGCGCTTTGGGCCGCGCCGATATAAGCAGCATGCAGTACATGCGCAGTGACGGCACCGATTATTTGCGTCTGTCCCACAGCGAGCCGCTGGGCTATTGGGGCAGCCGTTGGGGGGCTAACGCCTCTGTCAGCCGCTACAAAGTGGTGACCAATAACTATTTGACCTTGAACCCGCAAGGACCGGCCAACAGTGTGGGGCTGGACATGACCTTGCCCTTGCTGCGCAGCCGTTCCACCTCGGCCAGCATGCAAGTGGCGTTTGAGCGTAAGTTTTTCCGTAACACCACCAATGTGGGCGTAAGTTCGGACTACTTCATGGACTCGTTCACCACCAGTTTGCAAGCTACCCGCAGCGACGAGTGGATGGGCGGGGGTGAAAACAGCATGGGCGCACAAATCACCCGCGGTTTGGTGAATTTAGCTGGCTCGCCCAATGAAAGCAACGATGCCCTTTCAACCATGACAGCGGGTCGCTTCACCAAGTTGCGCTTGAACTTCAATCGCCAGCAAAGCTTGAGCCCGACCACACAGTTGGTGGGCTCTTACCAAATGCAAATAGCCAGCAAAAACTTGGATGGCTCAGAGAAGTTTTCGCTGGGCGGCATGCAAGGCGTTCGCGCCTATCCTGCCTCGGAGGCCAATGGCAATGCCGCGCAATTAATGACCGTGGAATACCAAAAAACCTTGGAGTGGCAACAACACCCTTTCAAGCTCAGCGCCTTTGTAGATTCGGGACGCGTGAGCAAGCTTAAATTCAACACCGGTTCAGGCATCAATGCTTACAGTTTGCAGGGCGCGGGCTTGTGGGTAGGTTCTTCTGTACCGAATCGCTTTGGTCAAGCACAATGGCGCATGACTTGGGCACACCGCATAGGATCGAACCCCGCCGCTCAGGCCAACGGACTCGACTTGGATGGAACCTTAAACAATGACCGCTTCTGGCTATCCGTGATACAGCAGTTTTAAAACATGAAAAACCTCTGCCCCAGCTCCCTGCATGCCTTGGCCTTGGCTGCGGCCTTGCAGTGTCTGGGACTGGCCCACGCCCAAACCCCACCGGCGCCCACGCAACTGCCCCAAGGCGGCAAGGTGGTGGGCGGGAGTGCTGCCATCACAAGCAGTGGCAACAGCTTGACCGTGCAGCAAAGCAGCCAACGCGCCGCCATCGACTGGAACAGTTTTAACGTGGGCTCGGGCGCACAGGTGAATTTCAACCAGCCCAACGCCGCTTCTGTCACCCTCAACCGCGTACTGGACAGCAACCCCAGCCAAATCATGGGGCGCATCAATGCGCCGGGCCAAGTCTTCATCCTCAACCCCAACGGCGTGATCTTTGGCGCCAGCTCGCAGGTGGATGTCGGTGGCTTGCTTGTCAGCACTCACGGCATCAGCAACGCCGACTTCATGGCCGGCAAAAGCACTTTTGAGGGCAACAGCAAAAACGCCAGCATCACCAACCAAGGCACGCTGCAAGCTGCATTGGGCGGCTATATCGCCCTGCTGGCCCCGCAAGTGCGCAACGAAGGTGTCATCGTTGCCCGCGAAGGCACCATCGCCATGGCTGCCGGCAACAAAACCACCTTGGTGTTCAGCGGCCAAAGCTTGACCGCCTTGCAAATCGATGAAGGCGTGATGGATGCACTGGTTGAGAACAAACACCTGGTGCGAGCCGATGGCGGCTTGGTGCTGATGACCGCAC
>JABMMR010000313.1 GCA_013205525.1 Burkholderiales bacterium
GTTTGGTACAGCCGTGACACTGGTAGGTATTGGCACAGTGCGTGTGCGTGCAATTGCGTCGTCATTGGCAGCATCGCGTGCAAAATCATTGCGTGTTGAAAACATGCGCACAGCTTAAAGTAGCACACCAACTTGGACAACTGCGCGTGAATTTCTGCGCGGTTTTGCTCTATTCAAAAATGCCGTTGTGTTTCCGTTTGTAATCTATTTGTGCCATCAAACAAAATGTCACTTTGAGCGCACTGTGAATGTGTGAAAAGTACTGCACCAAATAACGCACAACAATTAGCAATTACAGATTGGTGCAATCATTTGTGCACCTTGGAAACACCCTTTAGCAAAAAGCTGCCGCAGGCAAATCTCCAACCCTCGTTGCACTCGCAGCAATCTTCGCCGCTACCGGCGCAATGGCTGATGTCACTATTTTTGGTATCGTTGACCAAGCCTACAGCATGTCATCAGCCAAAACAGCTGGTGTTACAACTAAAACCACTAGTGTTGCTGGTCAATACACTGGCAGTGAACTGGGCTTTAAAGGTTCAGAAGATCTGGGCAGCGGCTTGAAAGCAAGCTTCCAAATCCATTTCGCACCCAGTATTGATGGCGTACCACCTTCAAATACAACAGTTGGCGCAACTTCTCCCACTGGCTACCAGTCACACGTTGGCGTGAGCGGTGATTTTGGAGCGGTCAAGCTTGGTAAATATTTCTCACCCATGTTCTTTCACAGTGCCACATTCGATGCTACCGGCGCCTCAGCCATTGGCTTCAACGTAGCTAATGGTGTTACCCCCACCTTTGCTCTTGTTTCTAATGCCATTCAATACGACTTGCCAACATTGGTTCCAGGCTTGGGTGTGTCTTACATGATGGCCAAAGGTGAAGTCGCACGTCCAGCCACAACAGCACTGAATGACATTTCAAACATCCGTTTGATGTATTCAACTGGTCCCTTCAGCGCTGGTATTTCAACTGCCACAACCAAAGGCCTCACAGGTGCTTCAACCAAAGACAGCGGCACAGGTGTGTCATACGACTTGGGCATGGCCAAGGTGTTGTACAACGCAACATCCAGCAAAGCTTCAGGTGTTGCAGTTGCCACCAAGGGTTCCAATTTGGGTATCAGTCTTCCATTGGGCGCTACAACCTTGAACGTTACAAGCACCACTTCAAAGAACACTTCCGCTGCTAATTTACAGTCCAGCGGTATGCTTGTCCAAGCCATTTACGCTTTGAGCAAGAGAACTTCTGTGATTTTCCAAAATGGCTCGACCAAAGTGACCTCAGGCACCAGCAATGGCGACACAAGCAAAGTTACAGCTGTGGGTCTGCATCACTCTTTCTAATTTGAGATCCGTTTAATCGTTTTTCAATTTTTAAAAGTCTAAAGCCCCATTTTTGAAAAGAAATGGGGCTTTTTTTAACTGGATATGTGATGTTCAAAAATCTTAAAGCTGTTAGACATTTTTTCTGTTTTCGTTGTTTGCTTCTACTTCCCTCAGTGCTTTTTCAGAAGTCACCATAAGCGGTACCGTAGATCAAGCTTACGAAACTGTTAAATTAACAAACATTACAGGCCAATTCAAACTTAATCGTATTGAGCCTACCCTGAGCAACTACAACGAACTTAAATTCACTGGTTCTGAAAACTTAGGTCCAGGCTTAAAAGCCATATTCGAAGTCTCATTCAAAGATGTAGGGCCAGATGACACAGACAAAATTGCGTCAAACTACACCTCTTTTGTTGGCTTGGACGGAAGCTTTGGGAAGTTAAAAATTGGGCAGCAATGGCGACCTATGTTTAATGCTGTGGCTTATGTAGACCCTACCCAGTTAGTTTATGTGCCTGGTTTTGTAGGAACTTCTGCGGGTCTTGCAACGACACCGCTTTCAAATTCAATCACCTACAACTTGCCAAGCATTATTCCTGGCGTTTTTGTTCAATACCAAAAAGGTTATGGTGAAACTTCTACAGGACAGGGCGACAGCACAGGGTTGAATTTAGTATTTACGGATGGAGAAAAATTCTTCATTGCCTATGCAACAAATATTGAAAGAATGAACTCAGTGGGTAATTTTGAAGGTGCTGCCGCTGGAACATCCACCATTGCACAGCTCGGGGCCTTAAGCCCTTTCTTCACTATCTACGACAGCACCAATGGTGGCGAGCGGCGAATGGCCAGTGGCGTAGCTGCATCCTATAACTTTGGACCTTTCAAGTTGGTTTATGGTAATTTGTCGGAAAAAGTAGAAGGAACAGTTGCCAAACAAGACACAGAAGTCATGGGAGTCAAAATACCTTTAACTCAATCTTTAGATTTTGGTTACATCAAAACAAGATCCGACAACAAAAGGGGATCAGGCGCTTTAACCGGAACAAGTTTTACCCAATCTGGCAACAGGATGTTATTTACTTACGGTCTTAGCAAGCGGACAACAGCTTACTTTGCCAAGGGCCAAGTCAAATACGATGGCCGTATTCTCGGCAGCGAATTTAAAACTTCAATTGATGCGCTTGGGATCCAACATAAATTTTGATTTTTTATTTGCTTTTTTCGTTTAAAAATCCCCACGCTGACCTAGCGTCAGTTGCAGGATAAAGAACCCTAAACCCGCTGCTCACAAGGCAGCGGGTTTTTTCATGGGCGTAGCCATCCGATACTGGCCTGTAAGACAATAAGCCATGCCCCCAAACACCCTCACCCTTACCCGCCCCGACGACTGGCATGTGCATTTGCGCGATGGCGATGTCTTGCCCCTCGTGCTTAGCCACACGGCGGCGCAGTTTGCTCGCGCAGTGGTCATGCCCAACCTCAAGCCGCCCGTCACCACCACCGCACTCGCCATGGCTTACCGCGAGCGCATTGTGCAAGCCCTGCCTGCAGGCGCGGTGTTCCAGCCTTTGATGACGCTTTACCTCACCGACAACACGCCGGCGAGTGAAATACTGCAAGCCCAAGCCGCCGGTGTGGTGGCTGTGAAGCTCTACCCCGCAGGCGCCACCACCAACAGCGACGCTGGGGTTACTTCGCTTGCCAAGACCACCAAGGCCTTAGAGGCCATGCAGCGCGTAGGCATGCCCTTGCTGGTGCATGGTGAAGTCACCGACGCCCATATAGACCTCTTTGACCGCGAAGCGGTGTTCATCGATCAACACCTGATTCCCTTGCGACGCGATTTTCCCGAACTGAAAATTGTGTTTGAGCACATCACCACCCGCGAGGCCGCGCAGTATGTGGCGCAAGCTGGGCGCTTCACCGCAGCCACCGTCACTGCCCACCATTTGCTCTACAACCGCAACGCGCTCTTTATGGGCGGTGTGCGGCCGCATTACTACTGCTTGCCGGTGTTAAAGCGCGAAGTGCATAGACAAGCTTTAATGGACGCTGTTAGCTCGGGCAGCGACAGGTTTTTCTTGGGCACCGACAGCGCGCCGCATGCCACGCATTTGAAAGAGCATGCCAGCGGTTGCGCGGGTTGCTACACCGCTTTGTCCGCTTTAGAGCTATACGCCGAGGCTTTTGACAGCGCGGGTGCTTTAGACAAGTTGGAGGGCTTTGCCAGCTTTCACGGACCTGATTTTTACGGCCTGCCACGCAACACGGCGAAAGTGAGCCTAGAGCGCCAAGCCTGGACCTTGCCCGAGAGCCTGCCTTTTGGCCAAACCAGCTTAAAGCCTTTGCGGGCAGGGGAAGTGCTGGCGTGGCGATTGGCACAGTCAAAATCTCTTGATCCGTTATTGGGAATATCAAAAGGCGTGTACAGCTCAGATGGTGAAAATCAGACCAGCCAGTATGTGGATGGTTTAAGAAAAGAATGGGAATAACACCAATAGTTGATTTGCTTATGCCATTGGATCAATGGTGTTAACAAACACAATATGGGCATCCCATTGGTTCAGCCCATGGCAAAAAACAGGCGCTGCCATCTTGACCGCATGGCAGCAGCAACCCAAGTCACTGCACACTTGCCTAGCTGAAAAGCAAACCGGTTTTTATGCTGTACCGCAAAACGCTTTGCCAAGCGGTGAGGCCTATGAAGCCTTTATTTACCGCACCCAAACTGTTCCCACACGCAACAACGCCCATGATTTTTTCAATGGTCTGTGTTGGCTTCGCTTTCCCCAAACCAAGCAGCAACTCAACCGCTTGCAAGCACTGGCCATACAGCAGAAAGGGGTGCAAGCGCAGCGTGGGCCGTTGCGCGACGCGCTCACCTTGTTCGATGAAAACGCTGCGCTGCTGTGCGCGCCACAAGCCTTGTGGGACGCTTTGCAGGCGCAAGACTGGCAAAGCTTGTTTGTGACGCATCGCGGCTTGTGGCAAGACGCTCAACTGAGTTTGTTTGGTCACGCCTTGCTAGAAAAACTGCTCAATCCCTACAAAGGCATCACTGCGCATGTGCTGTGCTTGCCAGTGCCCGAAGAAGTACAAGCTGGCGCAGATGTTGCGCTGGACGATTGGTTGTCACACCAACTTCACGCAAATGAAATGCAACACAAACCCTTTTTACCCTTACCGGTTTTAGGGGTTCCTGGCTGGTGGGCGCCCAATGAAAATGCGGCTTTTTACGACGACACGCAAGTCTTTCGACCACAAAAAAAGTAGGCTATTGAAAAAAATAAAATGAGCCTTACATTTTCAATCTCAGGTCAACTTCTTGGCCAGTTCAAAGGAATACATGAAACGCGTCATTCTTCTCATCGTCACCAATTTGGCCGTCATGCTGGTTTTGGGTATTGTGGCCAGCTTGCTGGGCGTGAACCAATTTTTGACTTCCAACGGGCTCAATCTCAGCGCTTTGCTGGGCTTTGCCATGCTGATGGGCTTTGGGGGTGCTTTCATTTCTCTGCTCATCAGCAAGCCCATGGCCAAGTGGACCACGGGCGCGCAAGTCATTACCCAACCGCAAAACGCCGACGAAGCTTGGTTAATCGACACAGTGAAAAACTTGTCGCAACGCGCCGACCTTGAAATGCCCGAGGTAGCCATCTATGAAGGCGAGCCCAACGCATTCGCCACCGGCGCCTTTCGCAACTCTGCGCTGGTGGCCGTCTCCACAGGTTTGCTGCAAGGCATGACCCGTGAAGAGGTAGAAGCGGTGCTGGCGCACGAAGTAGCGCACATACAAAACGGCGACATGGTGACCCTCACCTTGGTGCAAGGCGTGCTCAATACCTTTGTGGTCTTCCTCAGCCGTGTGATTGGCTACGCGGTGGACAGCGCGTTGCGCAAAAACGATGAAGAAAACACGGGTCCAGGCATGGCCTACTACGTCACCAGCATTGTTTTAGACATCGTGCTGGGCATTGCTGCCAGCGTGGTGGTGGCTTGGTTCAGTCGCCAGCGCGAGTTCCGCGCAGACGCAGGTGCTGCTGCATTGATGGGGCGCAAGCAACCCATGATCAATGCCTTGGCGCGCTTGCAGCACATGCAAACTGAAGGCTTGCCGCCCAGTTTGCAAGCCATGGGCATCAGCGGCGGTTTGGGCAAGATGTTTTCTTCCCACCCACCTTTAGAAGAACGTATCGCCGCCTTGCAAGCCAACTGAAACGTTTCACATCAACGCGATTCGCCCAAGGCTTGGGCGATCGCGTTTTTTTTCACCTTGGGTCTAGGCACTTGGCCTTTGGGGAAATCAAACCACACCCGCACATCGTCTTCCAAACCTATACCGTGCATATAGTTGTAAATGGCTTTCTTCAAGCCTTGGCCCAGCAAGTCGTGGTCGGTGCCTGTGGGGTCTGTAAAACCAATATCGTTTCGGGCAAAGCGGCCTTCGGGCAAGGGAATCAAGCTGACGCCATAGTCTTGCGGGCGCATACCTACAGGCGAATGAACCGTGCAGGCGAAGCGATGAAAAAACCCGCTTTGTATGCAACCGTGCAAAAACAACTGACGCACATATTCCAAAGCGTCCACCGTGTCTTGCACGGTTTGGGTGGGAAAGCCATACATCAAATAGGCATGTACCAAAATACCCGATTGCGAAAAGCCGTGGGTGACACGCGCCACTTGGTCTACGGTCACGCCCTTTTGCATCAATGCCAACAAGCGGTCACTGGCCACTTCCAAGCCGCCCGACATGGCGATGCAACCGCTGTCGGACAGCAGTTCTGCAAGCTCTGGGGTGAAGGTTTTCTCGAAGCGGATATTGCCCCACCAAGAAATATTCATGCGCCTGCGCAAGAGTTCTTGCGCCATGGCTTTCAATGCTTTGGGCGGTGCGGCCTCATCAACCAAATGAAAACCAGTCTGGCCCGTCTCGCCCACGATGCGCTCGATACGGTCGACCAGTGTGTGTGCGGTAGCTGCGTCATAGCGTGAGATGTAGTCTAGGGACACATCGCAAAAACTGCATTTCTTCCAGTAGCAACCATGGGCCACCGTGAGCTTGTTCCATCTGCCATCGCTCCACAAGCGATGCATGGGGTTGAGCATGTCCAGCAAGGACAAATAACTTTGCAAAGGCAAGCCGTCCCAAGTGGGGGTGCCCACATCATCAAAAGCAATATCGGGTTCTGCCCAGTTGTGGTACTTCACTTCAATGCCATCGCGCACAAAAGTGCGCACCAAACGTTGTGCAGAACGCTTATCCTGAAGATGCTCCATCAAGGCCAACAAGGGGCGCTCGCCTGCATCCAAGGTAACGTAATCGACAAAATCAAACAAGCGCGGTTCACTGAGGGAGCGAAGTTCGGTATTCACATAACCGCCACCCAA
>JABMMR010000314.1 GCA_013205525.1 Burkholderiales bacterium
CCATTCGGCAACATGGCACTGGGCGCAACCCGAAGACACAAACAAAGCCTCGCCGCGCATGACTTCAGGTTTGTCGGTGTGACGCTGCTTAGGTACTTCCAAGGACTGCACCCAAAACGTGATCGAGTCCCACAACTCGGGGCGCAATTCGGGCTTGGCTCCTTTGATGGCGGCCAAGCACTCATGTTGCACCGGCTGGCAATAGGGTTGTGGGTAGACCGCCGAGGTCACGCCTATATCGCCTAAAAAAGCCGAGGCAATTTGTTGCTTGATACTGGGTTCATTGGCCTTCCAACCAAAGCGCCCCAAGGCCTGTTTTTTATGGATATCGTCGCGCACAAAGTTGGGCCGCCCATTCAGCCCCTGTGCTTTTTGCTGTTGCGCAACTTGCAAAATATCTTTTTCGTTGATGGCTTCCAAATAACCCAAACCCACCATGGCTTGGCTGTTACGCAGCGACATCATCACGCCCTCAGCCAAGGGGCCAAAGTTGGTTTTTTCAATCCTTACTTTAGGTTCCCGCAACTCTATGCGCTCACCATCGGGAAAAGAAAAGTTTTTTGCGACCCAATCGACATACACCTCGGCCTCACCCGCCCGAACTTCGGGGTCTTTGCGGGTGACGGTATCAAACATTTGTATGTCTGTGCCGTAATGCGGGTCGGACTTAGGCTCGCCGTGCGGCCCCTCGCCTGGCACAGAGATGCGCAGTACATGTTGAATCGCCAAAGCACCACTGGCATCCAAGGCCCTGCCGCGTCCTGCGTTGAGGTGGCAGGCGGCGCAATTGGTGGCCAAAAACATAGGGCCTAAACCCCATTCGCCACCCGCAGGTCCGGGTTGAGACAAGTCCCACACCAAGGGAATGACGGGGTTGTTGACCGCCATCCAAAAATTGGCGAAGACTTTCTCACCCTGAAGAAACAACTGGGTTTGCTTGGCCGACAAACCGGCCACCGCTTGCCTGTACACCTCTTGCGGCAAGACTGATTTATCGGCCGGTGTTTGAGTGACAGCAACTGTAGGCAACAGCAACAACAAAGCGGCAAGAACACAACCCAGTTTTTTCATAAGGTACCGGTCTCAATGTTTTTTGTAGGCAACCACGGTTTGGTGCTGCTCGCCCAGTCCATCAATACCCAAGGACATGGTGTCGCCGGCTTTGAGGAAGACAGGGGCAGGTTTGCCGTTTTTCTTCATGCCCATTCCCACACCCGGTGGTGTGCCGGTGGTGATGACGTCGCCTGGCATCAAGGTCATGAATTGACTGACATAGCTGACCAGTTTGGCCACATTGAAGACCATGGTTTTGGTATTGCCGGTTTGCATGCGCACGCCATTGACGTCTAGCCACATGGCCAAGCGCTGGGGTTGGGGCACCTCATCTTTGGTGACCAGCCAAGGGCCGATAGGGCCAAAGGTGTCGCAACCCTTGCCCTTGTCCCAGGTGAGGCCGCGCTCGAGTTGGTATTCGCGCTCGGACACATCGTTGACGGTGCAAAAGCCCGCCACATAGTTGAGGGCTTGGGCTTGCGACACATAACTGGCACGCGTGCCAATGACCACGCCCAACTCGACTTCCCAGTCGGTCTTGACCGAGTTCTTGGGCAGCATGACGTTGTCGTTAGGGCCTTGCACACAGCTGTTGGCCTTCATAAACACCACCGGTTCTTTGGGAACGGGCAGGTTGGATTCAGCCGCATGGTCGGCATAGTTCAAGCCAATGGCAATGAATTTGCCCACATGGCTGATAGGGCAACCCATGCGCGGCTTGCCCTTGACCAAGGGCAACGTAGCGGTCTTGATGCGCGAGAGTTTGGCCAAAGCTTTGTCGCTTAAATGCTCGGGCGTGACATCGGCAATGACCTGACTTAAGTCACGCAGTTTGCCCTCAGCGTCGATGAGGCCGGGTTTTTCGCGGCCCATTTGGCCATAGCGCACAAGTTTCATTTTTGCTCCTGTAAAAAATCAATAGGTGGAACGTCCACCCGACAAATCGAACACCGCACCGGTGGAGAAGGAACAATCTTCGGTAGACAACCAAGCCACCATGGCGGCGATTTCGTCAGGTGTACCAAAGCGGCCCATGGGAATTTTGCTCAGCATGAACTGTATGTGCTCGGGCGTCAGTTGGTCAAAGATGGGGGTCTTCACCGCCGCAGGTGTGACGCAGTTGACGCGCACGCCGGTGTCAGCCAATTCTTTGCCCAGCGATTTGGTGAGAGCGATGACCGCCGCTTTGCTCGCGCTGTAGGCACTGGCGTTGGGGTTGCCGTCTTTGCCGGCCACAGAGGCAATGTTGACAATACGCCCATAGTTACGCGCCTTCATGTGCGGTGCCAACTCGCGGCAGCAGTAATACAAGCCGTTGACATTGATGTCAAACACTTTGTGCCAATCGGCCAGGGGGTAGTCCCAGGACTTCATGTTCGGACCCGAAATCCCCGCGCTGTTGACCAAGGCGTCCACGGGGGCAAAAGTGATGCTTTGTTTCACCGCCTCCACCACTTGCGGATGCTGGGTTAAATCCACCTGCACGCTGTGCACCACAGCGCCGGGAACAGCTTTTCTGAATGCGGCTTGTGCTTGGGCCATGCCATCCGCGTCATAGTCCCATACCGTCACTTGTGCGCCTGAGCGCAACAAGCGCTGCACTATGGCGAAACCAAGGCCACTCGCGCCGCCTGTCACCACCGCGTGGCGGCCTTGCATATCGAGTTGGTTCATCGTTTTTCCTTCAGTTTCAAATGGTCATGCCACCGTCGACCGAATAGGCCTGACCGGTGGTGAATTGCGATTCGTCACTGGCTAAAAACACCACGATGGGGGCAATTTCATGGGCTTGCGCAAGTCGCCCCATCGGTTGACGGGCGATAAAGTCTTTGCGCGCTTGCACAGGATCGGCTTGGCTGTTGATGCGGTCATGCAAGGAAGGTGTGTCCACCGTGCCAGGACAAATCGCATTGCAGCGAATGCCTTGTCGCACATGGTCTGCAGCCACAGCCTTGGTCAAACCAACCACCGCAGCTTTACTCGCGCCATAGACAAAGCGGTTGGGCAAGCCTTTGACGCTAGACGCCACACTGGCCATATTGATGATGCTGCCCCCGCCATGGGCAATCATTTTGGGCAAGGCCGCTTGTATCGCCCAAAACTGCGAACGCACATTGAGGTTGAAGGCCAAGTCCCAGTCTTCATCGGTGGCCGTCAAGGCGGTGCCGCTGTGTACAAAACCTGCGCAGTTGAATAAGCCATCGATGCGCTCCATTGATGCCACTTGCGCTTTTATCGCAGCTTTGTCCATCACATCCAAGACGGCGGTGTGAATATGGGCCATGCCCTTGAAACCTTCGAGCAAAACGGGGTTAACGTCGGTGGCCCAAACGGTCGCGCCTTGGGCCACCATGGCCAGCACCGTGGCCTTGCCAATGCCTTGTCCCGCCGCGGTAATCAGTATGTTTTTACCTTGTAATCGCATGGTATTTCCTAGGTCTTCTGGCGCTGGGGCGCAGATAAGAATGATAGGGCTAAGCAGCAGCAGTCTTGGCTACGGGTTTGTGCGGATGAGCATGGCCTTGACGCGGCGGTATGGTGCGTGCAGGTGTCTTTATTTACTCAGAGGGTTTGTGCCATGCGTTTTCAGTCATTGTTTCGCCCCTCTTGGCTGTTGCTGGCTTGGTGTGCCATCACTTTACCTACCGTGTCATTGGCTCAGCAAAAACTCAAATGGGCCCATGTGTATGAATCTGCCGAACCCTACCATACCGAGTCGGTATGGGCGGCTGAAGAAATCAAAAAACGCAGCAACGGTAAATTTGATATTCAGGTATTTCCCGCGTCAAGCTTGGGCAAAGAAACCGATTTAAACCAAGGCCTCACCTTAGGCTCGGTCGACATCGTCATTGGCGGCCCCTCGTTTGCCGCCCGCAGCTACCCCCGCTTTGGCATCGCTTACTACCCCTTTATCTTTCGCGATGGCGACCACCTGCTGGCCTACGCTAAAAGCCCCTTGTTTCAAGAAATGGTCAAGGAATTTCGCAATAAAAGCGGCATCCAAGTCACCGCCTACACCTACTACGGCGCACGCCACACCAGCGCACAAAAGCCTTTCAGCCAATGCGCCGATATCAAAGGCTTGAAAATTCGTGTGCCCGATGCACCCGCTTACACCGCCACATGGCAGGCCTGCGGAGCCAACCCCACGCCGATTGCTTTTGCCGAGGTCTACTTGGCCCTGCAAAACGGCACGGTGGATGCCCAAGAGAACCCACTCACCACCATCGAAGCGAAAAAGTTTTTCGAGGTGCAAAAGTCCATCATGCTGACCGGCCATATCGTTGACGGCTTGGTCACCATGGTGGCACCCCATGTGTGGAGCACACTCAATCCGGCAGAGCAAAAAATATTCACCGAGGTGATGCAAGAAGCCGCTGCCAGAGCCAGCGCCAAGGTCAAAAAACGCGAAGCTGAGTTGATCGACATCTTCAAGAAAAAAGGCTTGCAGGTGGTGGAGGTCAACCGCAAAAGCTTTCAAGACGCGGTGCTGAAAAACAAGCCTGTGGAAAGCCTGGGCCTGACACGCGCCGACTACGACCGCGTGCAAGCTGCCAAATGAGCGCCGACCACGACAGCTTGGCCGCCTCGTTTGGCGAATTGGATGAAAAGGTAGACCTCTCGGCCACGATTGCCGAGGCTTGGTTGGCCTTGTTTTTTTTCTGGGCGCTGGGCTTGACCGTGCTCTACCAGTTCATCACCCGCTATGTGTTCAACGACTCGGCCGCTTGGACCGAAGAAATTGCCCGCTATTTGCTGATTGCCACGGTGTTTATTGGCGCGGTCATTGGGGTGGCTAAAAACAACCATATTCAAGTGGATTTTTTCTACCGCTTTATGCCCAGCGGCGTGGCACGCGGGGTGTCTTTGCTGACCGATGTGTTGCGGGTGGCTTTTTTGGCCTTCGCCAGTTACCTGACATGGTTGCTGATGCAAAAAATGGGCAACTACCAAATGACCATCGTCAACCTGCCCATGAACATCGTCTACGGTGTGGTGTTGTTGGCTTTTGTGTTGATGACTTGGCGCGCGGTTTGGGTGATGCAGCGCCACTGGCAACAAGGTTTTAGCCAGCTCGAGCGGCCCGACACCTTCTAAGACCTGCATGTTAAAAATCATTTTTCTGTTTTTGTTGAGTGGTGGTTTACCCGTGGCTATGGCCATGGCCGCTGCCTCGCTCTTGTACCTTTTGTTCGTGCCCAGTTCGCCGCCCTTTGTGGTGGTGCACCGCATGGTCTCGGGCATAGACAGCTTCCCTTTGCTGGCGGTGCCGTTTTTTATTTTGGCGGGCAACCTCATGAACACGGCTGGCATCACCCAGCGCATTTACAGCTATGCGCTGGCGCTGGTGGGTTGGCTCAAAGGCGGCTTGGGCCATGTGAACGTGGTGGGCTCGGTGGTGTTTGCCGGCATGAGTGGCACAGCCATCGCGGACGCCGCGGGCTTGGGCACGATAGAGATCAAGGCCATGACCGACCATGGCTATGACGCTGAATTTGCGGTGGGTGTCACCGCCGCCTCGGCCACCTTGGGGCCCATCATTCCGCCCAGCTTGCCGTTCGTGATCTACGGCATGATGGCCAATGTCTCGGTCGGCGCGTTGTTTTTGGCCGGCATCATGCCTGGCCTTGTCATGGCCTTGCTGATGATGCTCACTGTGGCCTATTTCGCCCATAAAAATGGCTGGGGCGGGGACGTAAAGTTTGAGTGGCCCAAATTGCTCAAAGCCTTGACAGAGAGCTTGGTGGTTGTGGCTTGGCCCTTGGGGGTGTGGTGGTTGATCACCGATCTGGGCACCCAGCCTCAGGTCACGGTGCTGGTGGGTTTGCTGCTGCTGTTTGCCGCTGACAAACTGTTTAATTTTCAAGCCGTGCTGCCCATCATGACGCCGGTGCTGTTGATTGGCGGCATGACCACCGGTGTGTTCACCCCTACCGAAGGGGCGATTGCAGCTTGTGTTTGGGCGATGATTTTGGGCTTTGCTTGGTACCGCACCTTGCACTTCAAGCTGTTTGTGAAAATTTGCCTCGACACGGTAGAGACCACCGCCACGGTGTTGTTCATTGTTGCTGCAGCCAGTATTTTTGGTTGGTTGCTCACCGCCACCGGTGTGACCGCCGCGATTGGCCAGTGGGTTTTGGGCGTCACCGATCAACCTTGGCAGTTTTTGTTGCTGGCCAATTTGCTCATGCTGTTTGTGGGTTGCTTTTTAGAACCCACAGCCGCCATCACCATTCTTGTGCCGATTTTGGTTCCCATCTGCCAGCAACTCGGTATCGACTTGGTTCATTTCGGCTTGATCATGGTGCTCAACCTGATGATTGGCCTGCTGCACCCGCCCATGGGTATGGTGCTGTTTGTGCTGGCGCGGGTGGCCAAGCTCAGTGTCGAGCGCACCACCATGGCCATCTTGCCGTGGTTGGTGCCACTGCTGGGCAGCCTGCTGTTGATCACCTATGTGCCCAGCATTGCCCTGTGGTTGCCCCGTTTGATGGCTTCTTGATTTCACTTTGTTATGAATACTTACATACGCCTGCACCCCGCCGATGATGTAGTCATCGCCCGCCAACAACTGCTCTCAGGCGCAAGCGTGGAGAGCATTCCCGTGCGCGGCCTTATCCCGCCTGGGCACAAAGTGGCCACCCGCGCCATCGCCTCGGGTGCGCCTGTGCGTCGCTACAACCAAATCATTGGCTTTGCCTGCAAAGACATCGCTGCGGGTGAGCATGTGCACACCCACAACCTCGACATGGGACCCAACAAGGGTGACTTTGCCCGCGACTATGCTTTTTGCGCCGATGTCAAACCCGAGGCGGCACCACTGCACGCCGAGTTCATGGGCTATGTGCGCGCTGATGGCCGCGTGGCCACGCGCAACTATCTTGGTGTGCTGTCTAGCGTGAACTGCTCGGCCACGGTGGCTCGCGCCATTGCAGACCATTTCTCCAAAACCCTCAACCCCTCGGCCTTGGCCGACTTCCCCAACGTCGATGGCGTGGTCGCACTCACCCACAGCAGCGGCTGCGGCATGGACACCGAGGGCTTAGGCATGCAGGTGTTGGAGCGCACCTTGGCTGGTTACGCCACCCACCCCAATTTCGCCGGTGTGTTGGCGGTGGGCTTGGGTTGCGAAGCCAATCAACTGAAGTCTTGGCTGTCGCACAGTGGCTTGAAAGAGGGCAGCATGCTGCAAACTTTTAATATCCAAGACAGCGGCGGCACCCGCCTCACGGTGGCCAAGGGCATAGCTTTGATCACCGCCATGTTGCCCACAGCCAATCTCGCCCAACGCCAGCCTTGCAGCGTCGCCCACATCACCGTGGGATTGCAGTGCGGCGGCTCGGACGGTTATTCGGGCATCAGCGCCAACCCCGCTTTGGGTGCAGCGGTCGACCTGTTGGTGGCACACGGTGGCACCGCCATCCTCAGCGAAACCCCTGAGATTTATGGCGCAGAACATTTGCTCACGCGCCGTGCGGTGCGCCGCGAAGTGGGCGAAAAACTGGTTGCGCGCATACGCTGGTGGGAGCACTACACCGCCATGCACCAAGGCGAGATGAACAACAACCCCTCGCCTGGCAACAAAGCCGGCGGCTTGACCACGATTTTGGAAAAGTCGCTGGGCGCGGTGGCCAAGGGCGGCACCAGCAATTTGCAAGCGGTGTATGAATATGCAGAAAAAATAACCGCCCATGGCTTTATCTACATGGACACGCCGGGCTACGACCCGGTCAGCGCCACCGGTCAGGTGGCGGGCGGGGCCAACCTGATTTGCTTCACCACTGGACGTGGGTCAGCCTATGGCTGCGCGCCCGCGCCTTCTATCAAACTCGCCACCAACAGCGCTTTGTGGCAACGCCAAGCCGATGACATCGACATCAACTGCGGCGATATTGTGGATGGCGAAAGTACGGTGCAAGGCAAAGGCGAGGAGATATTTCAAGCCATCATTGCTTGCGCCTCAGGCCGCAGCAGCAAAAGTGAGAGCCACGGCTATGGGCAAAACGAGTTTGTGCCTTGGCAGCTCGGCGCGGTTATGTGATGAGCGCCAAACTGGCGTCTAAGTGCTCGGTAGGCAAGCGCTTGTAGCCGCTGCGTGCAAAGCGCTGCAAGCGTCCCACCACAAACGACACCAACACCGAGGCCTGCACATTGGCGTCTACAGAAGGTGTGAGCGAAGCCTGCGCCTGCGCTTGTTCACGCAACACCAGCCGCAAGCTGGACTCAAAGCGATCGAAAAACTGGTTCATGCGCTGCTCGAGGCGGTCGTTTTCAAACACCAAGGCGTCGCCCACCATGACCCTAGCCATGCCCGGGTTGCGCTGGGCAAACTGCAACAACACTGTCACCATGTGACGCGCTTTTTGCACCGAGGTGTCGTGGCTCTCGGCAATTTGGTTGAGCAAACTGAAGATGCTGGTTTCAATGAACTCGATAAGGCCTTCAAACATTTGCGCCTTGCTGGCGAAATGCCTGTAAAGCGCCGCCTCAGACACCTCGAGGCGCGCGGCCAAGGCGGCGGTGGTGATGCGCTCAGCCCCGGGCTGCTCGAGCATGGCCGCCAAGGTCTGCAATATTTGAATACGCCGCTCGCCGGGCTTGGGCCGCTTGCGTGGCGAGGTTTCGGCATCAGAGGACGTACTGCTGGTATGCGCGGTGGCCATCGAACACTCCTTGAAAGTCAGTGCGAACGTATCAGGGTACCAAAAGCTTGATCGGTGAGAATTTCCAGCAGCAAAGCGTGAGGTACGCGCCCGTCAATGATATGCACAGAGTTGACCCCGCTTTTGGCGGCATCAAGCGCCCCGCTGATTTTGGGCAACATGCCGCCGCTCAGGGTGCCATCAGCAAACAAAGCGTCGATTTGCCTGGCGCTTAAATCGCCCAGCAATTTGCCCGACTTGTCAAGAACGCCTTCGGTGTTGGTGAGCAGCACCAACTTTTCAGCTTTCAACACGGTGGCGAGCTTGGAGGCCACCAAGTCGGCGTTGATGTTGTAACTCTCGTTCATTTCGCCAAAACCGATGGGGCTGATGACGGGAATAAAGGCATCGTCTTGCAAGGCTTTGACCACGCTGGGGTCAATGCTGACGATGTCACCCACCTGCCCCACATCGACTTGCTTGCTGGGGTCTTGGGCGTCGTGCATCTTGAGTTGACGCGCGCGGATCATGCCCCCATCTCGTCCGGTCAGACCCACCGCTTTGCCACCCGCTTGGTTAATTAAACCCACAATGTCTTGCTGCACCTCGCCAGCCAACACCCACTCAACCACTTCCATGGTTTCCGCATCGGTCACTCGCATGCCTTGAATGAATTCGCCTTTTTTACCCAAGCGATGCAAGGCGTTTTCAATTTGCGGCCCGCCGCCGTGAACCACCACCGGATTCATGCCCACCAATTTGAGCAACACCACATCTTGGGCGAAACCCGCTTGTAAAAGCGGATCGGTCATGGCGTTACCACCGTATTTGATGACCAAGGTTTTGCCGTGGAACTTGCGTATATAGGGCAGTGCGCGGGCCAATATATCAGCTTGGTCGCTAAAGGCTAAAGTGGGTGTGGATGAGGGCGCCATGGGGTTAGTTCACAAAGTTGGACTGATTGTGCCGTATTGGCCCAGCCTATGCACCTGTTGGGCCGTTAACGCTTTGAATATCACTTGATTCAATGTTTGAATCTACACATATATTAAAATAGAAAATGAATATATATTGTCTTTATTAATATTTCGAAGATAATGTCTTTTCATTTATTTATATATCAGGAGATACTCATGGCCCGTACCAGCCCCACCACCCAACTCGAAAAAATCCGCGCCGCCAGAATCAAATTGGAAAAAGAAGAACAGCGTTTGATGTTGCGTGGTCACGATAAAGCCTTGGCACAAATTGTGCAAATTGCCCATACTGCTGGCTTAACTGCAGCCCAAATTGCCCAAGCCATGGGCGTCAAAGGAAAGGTTAAAACCGCAGCCAAAACCAGCGCAGCCAAGACAAGTAAAGCAAAACGCTCAACCGCCGGTAAAAAAGTAGCGCCTAAATACCGCGACCCTGCCCATCCAGACAATAGCTGGACCGGACGCGGCCGCATGCCCCAATGGGTACAAGCTTTACATGCTGCAGGTACTTTGTCCTCCGCCGAAATCAAAACCGCCGAATAATTTTTATTCTCCGCCAACCCAAATGCTGAACCGCTTAATTTATTTGTTTTTATTACTTCCAGTCATGGCCATGGGTCAAACAACCCCTGCGCCGTTGGGGTTGTGGAGTTACAGCTTGGGCGCGCAGCGTTATGCCGAGCCATCCATGCAACTGGTGGGTCCAGAAATAGGCATGCATTGGCGCAGTCGCCCGCGCTTGGGTTTGCGCCGAGCACAATTGGAAGTCGATGCACTGGTGGGGC
>JABMMR010000315.1 GCA_013205525.1 Burkholderiales bacterium
GCTTGTCGCAAGTCGCCAAGGTCAACGATGGCGCGCAAGAGTTGGAAAACATGGCGCTGTACAACGGCGAGCGCACCTTGTTGTTGTCGGTGCAAAAAGCACAAGACGAAAACACCATCGATGTGGTTGATGGTTTAGTTGAAACCATGGATGCCATGCGCCGCCAACTCCCGCCTGGCGTGCGTCTAGAGCCTATTTTTGATGGCTCGCGCCCCATCCGCGTAGCGGTCAACAACGTCCAAAAAACCCTGATTGAAGGTGCCTTGCTCACAGTGCTGATTGTGTTTTTGTTTCTCAACTCGTGGCGCTCGACCATCATTACCGGACTGGCGCTGCCGATTGCGGTGATCGGTACGTTTTTGTTCATGAGCCTGTTTGGATTCACCATCAATATGATGACGCTGATGGCCTTGTCGCTGTGCATTGGTTTGCTGATAGATGACGCCATCGTGGTGCGAGAAAACATTGTTCGCCATGTGCAGATGGGCAAGAACGCCTTCACTGCATCCATGGAAGGAACCAAAGAAATTGGACTCGCGGTGCTGGCCACCACCTTCTCTATCGTTGCGGTTTTTTTGCCCATTGGCTTCATGGAAGGCGTGATTGGCAAGTTCTTCCACGAGTTCGGCTTAACCATTGTGGTGGCGGTTGTCATCTCTATGTTTGTCAGCTTCACCTTAGACCCCATGCTCTCCAGCATTTGGCATGACCCGAGCATTCACATTCAAGGCCAAGCCGCCAAACCGCGCAACTGGTACGACAAATCCATTGGCCGCGTCACCGGCTGGTTTGAGAGTACGACCGAGCGCTTGAGCCTCATTTACCAGCGTCTATTGGCTTGGGCTTTGCAGCACAAATTGAAAACTGTTTTGGCTGCACTGGGGATTTTCATTGGCAGTATTTTCATGGTGCCGCTTTTGGGTACCGAGTTTGTGCCCAAGTCTGATTACTCTGAAGCCACTGTGACTTTTTATGTTCCCGTGGGCTCTTCTTTGCAAGTCACCGAGCGCAAAGCCAAAGAGGTAGAAAACTTACTTCGCAGCTTGCCCGAAGTGCGCTACACCTTGACCACCATCAACACCGGCAACGCGAACGGCAAGATTTACGCGAATGTTTATTTCCGCTTGGTCGATCGCGGCATGCGGGATCGCAACCTCAACAGCATCACCCCCGATATTCGCCAACGCTTGACGCAGCTCTCAGGCATCAGCGTCACCCATGTGGGGCAACTCGATAGCGTGAGTGGTGCCAAACAAATCGAGTTCTTTCTTTTGGGCGCTGACCAAGTCGAGCTTGAGCGCTTGGCGGCGCAAGTCATGACTAAGTTACAAAATGTCAAAGGCTTTGTGGATATCGAGTCCAGCGTTAAACCCAACAAGCCGACGATTGATATCGCCATCAAGCGTGAAGCTGCCTCTGAGTTTGGTTTGGGTGCGAGCAGCATTGCTGAACAACTGCGCACCTTGGTCGCAGGTCAGAACATTGGCGTGTGGCGCGCCAGCAATGACCAAACCTACGATGTGGTGGTGCGCCTCTCACCCGACGCACGCACCACGCCACAAGACTTGGAACGCCTGCCGTTTAACCTGCCCCCTGCAGCCGATGGCAGCACCCGCACCGTCAGGCTCAACCAAGTCGCTCAGGTAAGCGAGGGCATAGGCCCCAACCAAATCAACCGCCGCGAACTCTCGCGTGAAGTGTCCTTCAGCGGCAATGCCTATGGGCGCGCCAGTGGGGATGTGTCCAAAGAAATCCAGTCCATCATGGCAGGCATACAACTGCCCGATGGCTATCGCTATCAGTTTGGCGGCTCGACGAAGAGCATGAAAGAGTCCTTCGCCTATGCCATATCCGCGCTGGTGATGGCGATAGTTTTCATTTACATGATCTTGGCCAGCCAGTTCAAAAGTTTTTTGCAACCGCTGGCCTTGATGACCGCGCTGCCATTGACATTGATTGGCGTGGTGTTGGCGCTGATGCTGTTTCAGTCCACCTTGTCATTGTTCTCGGTCATTGGGGTGATCATGCTCATGGGCTTGGTTACCAAGAATGCCATTTTGTTGCTCGACTTTGCCATCCGCGCCCGCGAGGGTTTAGACAACGGTGACGGCACGCACCAAGCCCCCTTAGGTCGCACCGAGGCCTTGCTGATGGCGGCCAAAGTTCGACTGCGTCCTATTTTGATGACCACCTTGGCCATGATTTTTGGCATGATGCCGCTGGCCTTGTCCACCAGCGAAGGCGCCGAGCAACGCGCGCCCTTGGGGCAGGCGGTGATTGGTGGCGTCATCACTTCTTCGCTGCTGACTTTGGTGGTTGTGCCAGTGGTCTATTGTTATTTGGATGATCTGACTCAATGGCTTAAACGCTTGTGGGGGTTTTCCACTGACAAAGAGAGTCACCATGCTGGTTAAAATTTCCCTCATCACCCCTCTTGTTTAGGATATATGAACACAGAACTTGCCCGCTTCAATATGGTTGAACAGCAAATCCGCCCTTGGAGCGTGCTCAACCTGAGTGTGCTGGAGCAACTGTCACATTTAGACCGCAGTCTGTTTGTGCCTCAGGCCTACCAAGAAGTGGCCTACAGCGATACCGAGATTCCCCTTTCGCATGGAGAGTTCATGCTCGCGCCTCGGGTGGCGGCTCGCTTGGCGCAAGACTTGTTATTGCAAGCCAGCGATACGGTGCTTGAAATGGGTACCGGCAGTGGCTACCTCACGGCCTTATTGGCAAGCTTGACTTCTAAAGTGTTGAGTCTTGAATGCCACGCAGATTTATTGGCACAGGCGCAAACCCAATTGCAGCATGCAGGTTGTCGCAATGTTGAACTGCGGCAAAGCACCGGCATGCCTCAAGATTTGAGTACCTTCGACGCCATTTTGCTCACAGGCTCTGTCGCCCAAGTGCCCAAAGAACTGCTCAAACTGCTCAAACCCGGTGGTCGTCTGATTGCGGTGGTGGGGGAAGAACCTATGATGCATGCCACCCGCTTTACTTGTGGCAGCCATGGCGATATTCATTCGCAGGTTTTGTGGGATGTGGTTCTGCCACGCTTGCACGGCTTTGCGCAAGCCCCTGCTTTTCAATTTTGATTCGCCTACCCCAAAGGAAGACCATGCGTTCTTTTCGCCCCCTGCCCCTTATCTCGGCCATGGCTCTGGCTTTTTGCGGCATGGCCCAGGGTCAAAGTTTGCTCGAACTCTATGACGCAGCGCGTGGCTTTGATGCCAGCTACCAATCGGTGCAAGCGCAGTTTGAAGCCACTCGACTGAAATCAGCCCAAGCCCAAGCCAAGCTCGGCCCAACGGGCAGTTTGAGTGTCAATCTTTCTAAAAATAACTTAAATTACGATCCCGTAAAAACTTCGGTTCTTAACCCTAGCTTTAACCGCTTTTACGGTGCCAACACTGCCACAGTGGTAGGTTCACAGCC
>JABMMR010000316.1 GCA_013205525.1 Burkholderiales bacterium
AAGTACCACAAGGATGATTATTTGTCCGTCATTTTGGTGGTGTCTAAAATTCTCAAAACCCTCAAAGCCGAGGGCGCGGTGGCTCTAGAGCCGCATATTGAAAACCCAGAATCTAGCGCGATTTTTGCTGAATACCCACCGATGTTGCAAGACCATGCTTTGATGGGGTTGATTTGTGACACGATTCGTTTGATGGTGGTGTCCTCGGGCAACTTAAGCCCTTACGCGGTCGAAGACGTGATGACCGCTTCCATTAAAAACCACCACCACCACGAGATGGCCAACGCCGGTTTTTGGGCGAGTATGGAAGGTGCCTTGCCGGCGCTGGGTATTGTGGCCTGTGTCTTGGGTGTGGTGAAGACCATGGGCGCGATTGACCAACCCCCACCTGTGCTGGGTGCTTTGATTGGCAGTGCGCTGGTGGGTACGTTCATGGGTGTGTTGTTGGCCTATGGTGTCGCCGGTCCTTTTGCGGTGCGTATCGGGCAGGTGATTGAAGAAGACAATGAAATCTACAAATGCGTACAACAACTCATCGTTGCCAATTTGCATGGCCACCCCATGCCACTGGTGATTGAGGCTGCCAGGTCGGTTATCAACAGCCACAATAAACCGTCATTTGGAGAAATTTTTGACG
This sequence comes from Burkholderiales bacterium, assembly GCA_013205525.1. Classification (GTDB taxonomy): domain Bacteria; phylum Pseudomonadota; class Gammaproteobacteria; order Burkholderiales; family Burkholderiaceae_C; genus Limnohabitans. The sequence continues at coordinate 638 of JABMMR010000316.1, forward strand.
GTATGCGAGGCAAATAAACATGGCTGAAGCAACTGCCGCCGACGCAGACGCCGTCGCTGACGACTCTCCTTCAGAAGCCGCGCCCGAAGCGGCGGCGGCTGGCACTCAGGCGCTGGCGCCCGTCATCATCATCAAGAAAATTGAAGATGGTCACGGCGGCGCCCACGGTGGCGCTTGGAAGATTGCCTTGGCTGACATGATGACCGCCATGATGGCCTTCTTTTTGTTGATGTGGTTGCTGGGTGCCTCCAACGCCGACCAACGCAAAAGTATTGCCGACTATTTCAAACCCACCTCGCACAGCTTGATACCTGTGGGTCAGTTGGCTGGCTCCAATGGCGTTTTGGGTGGTCGCTCCATCATCGACCCCGATGCTTTTCCTTATGGTGCACGCCAAACCGGTTTGCTCGAGCGCTTGACGCCCAAGTCCGAGGGCGGGCCCAACCCGGAAACCGACCCCGGTCCGGAAAATGAAAACGAGGCCAAAGATCCGTCTAAGGGTGGCAAAGGCGAGGGCTTGGGCCAAGGCGAGGGCGGCCAAGGCGAGGGCGGTGCTGACCCCGACAAGCTCAGCAAAGCCGAACGCCAAGCCATTGCCGCGCAGCAAGACAAAGAAAACTTTGAAAAGCTCGAACAAGAGCTGAAAGAAAAGTTGTCTGAAAACAAAAAATTCGAGTCTTTGAAAGACAAGGTGTCGATCAGCCGTGACAAAGACGGTTTACGCATCGAAATCATCGACAACGCCGACTTTGCGATGTTCCCAAGCGGAGGCGTGGGCATGCAGGGCAAGGCCGCAGCCTTGCTTGCCGAAGTGGCTGCATCCTTGGGTGGCATGCCCAACCAAGTGGCCATCCGTGGTCACACCGACGCCGTACCTTTCCAAAATCCTGACGGCAAGAACAACTGGTCTTTGTCTGCCGATCGTGCCGAAGTCACGCGCCAAATTTTGCAGAAAAAAGGCATCAATGAAGTACGTTTCAAACGTATCGAGGGTGTGGCCGATACCGACCCGTTCAACCCCAAAGATAAATTCGACCCGCGTAACCGGCGCATGAGCATCACCGTGCTCAACCAAGACCCGAAATAGATCAGGCGGTTCTGAGGTCGTATTTGTTGATCTTCTCGATCAAGGTGGTGCGCTGAAGATTGAGCAACTTGGCTGTGCGCGAGACATTGCCTTGCGAACGCTCCAAAGCTTGCTCGATGATGTTGCGTTCAATCTCGGCCAAACGGTCTTTCAGCGATATGCCCTCGGGCGGTAAATGCGGCATGCCTTGGGCCAACATGATGATGCTCTCCACCTCGTTGTCTTGCGGCTCGGGTTGATCCACCATGCCAGCAGACTCGGCCATTTCGGCCAGCACCTCGGGCGGCGGCGTCATGTCTTGCGACACACACGGCCCCATTTGTAGCAACATCTCGGCTTGAACCGGCACCAATCCTTTGGGCAACAAACTGGGCGGGATGGAACGGATGTCCAACTCTTGCCCGGCATACAAGGTGCTGAAGCGGTCCATCAAATTGGTCAGTTCGCGCACATTGCCAGGCCATGCGTAGTTGACCAAGGCATCCAAGAACGCGGCGTTAAAACTTATGCTCTGCGATTGCGGCGATTTGTAACGTGATGCGTAAAAATGCAGCAATTCGGGGATGTCTTGGGATCGCTCGCGCAGGGGCGGCGTGACCACCGGCAACACATTAAGACGATAGTACAAATCTTCGCGAAAGCGCCCAGCTTGAATTTCTGTTTCTAAATCGCGGTGTGTGGCGGCAATGACACGAACATCGATAGGAATCTGCCGTGTCGAGCCCACCGGGTCAATCACCCGCTCTTGCAGCACACGCAGCAATTTGACCTGCATGTCCAGCGTCATATCGCCAATTTCATCCAGAAAAATCGTGCCGCCATGGGCCAGCTCGAAGCGTCCAATGCGGTCAGCCACTGCGCCTGTGAAAGATCCTTTGCGGTGACCAAAGAGTTCACTTTCCAATAACTCTTTGGGAATAGCTGAACAATTAATAGGTACAAAAGCGCCGCCCAAACGGTCGGATTGTTCGTGCAAAGAACGCGCCAGCAACTCCTTGCCCGTGCCACTTTCGCCCGTGATAAGTACCGTGGCAGCAGAGTTGGCGATGGTGGAGATCAGGCGGCGCAGGGCCTGCGCAATCGGACTGTTACCGATGAAATGAGAGGGAGATTTCATGCTTGTGAGTATTGTGACCAGCGGGTCAAATACGACAAGTCGTCAAAAGTATTCCACCCAAACCAAAGAAAGACCTTAAAGAAGCGCCGCTGTGCGCCGATTCATAGCTTGTACCCGATTGAAGACAGCGTGTGAGGATGTGCCACACACTGCTGACCCCCCTAAAGAGGAAATTACCATGATCTACCGAATTGCTCTTGCTGTTAGCGCGCTGTCTGGTTTGACTGCTTGCGAAACCATTCACAGTTTGACTGCCCCGGCGAATGCACCTGTGGTGGCCATTGGCTCGCCTGCCGGTGCGCAAGCCCCCAGAGTTGCCCCCGTGGTTGCCCCCGAGCCTTCCCCCGTCACCATGATCACCCCGATGATGGAGAAGCGCGAAACCTTTGTGGCAACGGGCTATGCCGTCATCAGCATTCAAAACCATAAAAACCCCGCCCAACAACGTTTGCTGGCCATTCGTGCCTCCAAGCTTGATGCTTACCGCGCCTTGACCGAACAGGTCTATGGCCAACAAATGGACGCCAGCACCACGGTGGCTGACATGACCGTCATGAACGACACTTTCCGCGCTCGTGTGGAAGGCGTGATTTACGGCGCGAATTTGGTCAGCATCACCCCTATCGGTGACGACACTTACGAGACCACCTTGTCTTTGGACCGCAATGCGGTGCAAGACTTGCGCACCTTGTACTTGACCCAAATCGCTGCACGCCGTTAATTCACATTCAAAGAATTGACTGCCATGCGCTCATGCTCCTATCGCTTTGTGGTGACGGCCTTGGTCTTGGCTGGCAGCCTGATCGCCTCAGCCTCAGCCCAATCGCTGACGGCTGAAGAGCGCTTGGATGCGATTCGCCAGTCCTTGGTTCAGCGCGCCTTAGAGGGGCCCACCCAAGTGCGGGCTACACATTGGATAGACGGCAACGGCGCGCTGCAAGAAAGCAGCAGTTTTGTGACCGGCATGGAAGTGCGCGGCGTGCGTATCTTGGCCTATGGCCGCGACATGGACAGCCGGCCCACAGCCACCGGCATGCAACTCGATGGCAAAACAGCTTTGGCTCCCGCCTGTGTGTCGCCTGTGGTTGACGGCGGCGTCTGGCATCAACTCAACTGGGTTGTGCGCTACGACGCACCCATGCCAGCGCAGCGTCGCTATGAGGCTCAGTTGATTGGACAGCAATTTCGCCAACAAACATTCAGCGCCTCGCACCATGCCAAGAACTGGCGCGTGAGCGAGCGAAAACTCCCCGCCGACGGCTACGAACAGTTGCTGGTCGGGCAGGGTGAGCAGCACGTGCCTTGGGTGTTGCGTGTCCGAGTATCAGCAAGCGCTGACTCCTTTTATGCGTCCAATGTGTATGACGTCACTTGGGAATTGATTGGCCGCGGCGCTGGTCAAGACCCCGCGTACCGCGGTTCGCAACAAATCAGCATCGATGTGCCGCGCACCGTGGGTATCGAGTCCAAGCCCTTGGCCCCCGTGGTGATGTCGCAAATCCAAGCGAGCATTCAAAAATTTCAAGAAGGCATGGAAAAAGTGCTGTCTTGCAAAGTGCCGCAGTTCCAAGTGCTGAATGTTTACGCCGGCAGCGTGCGCATTGCCGGCGGCGCTGCCAGCGGCATTCGTGTCGGAACCCAAATGGTGCTGGCAGATCGCCAAAAACTCCCTCTCAGAGCTTTGGAGCCCCGCGCTTTAGAACGCTTGGCCATGGCTGAGGTGGTGTCTGTCAGCGATTATTATGCGGAACTCAAGCTCAGCGCGGGTTCAAAATTTCCCGCCAATGCGCAATGGGTCGCCATTACACATACGCCTTGAATCTCAGGAGTGATTGACCATGTTTTCTTTCCCACAATATCTTTTCAGCAGTGTTTTTTTCTCTTGTGTGCTGATGGCTGCAGCCGGTGCCGCTGAGACGCCCCGTCAAGCACCTTTGGAGTTGCCCAAAGAGCTGATGCCCGCTGATACCCCATTGGCCAAAAAGCCCATGGCCAAGTCCATCAAATTGGCCAAGGCCGATATTCAAGACATCGTGCCTGGGTCGTCTTCTGCCGTGGTCACCCCAGTGGTCGCGGCGACCAAGCCGGTGGTCGAAGACATGGCCGCACCCGTATGGAAGACCCACACGGTGATGGCGGGTGACACCTTAGAAAAAGTGGTTCAAAAATACTATGCCAACAGCCCTTTGAAGCCCGACGTGTTGCGCGACTGGGTGGTGGTCAACAACCCGAATGTTTTCATCAAACCCAACTCCAAAAAGCTGCAACCTGGCACCGTGCTGAACTTGGCAGACCAAACCGAGTTGATCCAAAAACTCATGCCCAGCGCGGCCACCAAAACCCAGGTGCAGGCGGTGCCTAATACCCTGCCAGCCAACCCCTTGCCCGCACCGTTTGGCGGAGCGGCCTCACACCAAGCGGGCAATGTCCAAGCTCTGGTAGAACCCAACAAACGCAACTGGGTGCGCTACCCCTGATACCTGCTGCGCCTTGAATGGCGCCCAAGGACTTGCCAGATGCTTGGTCCCGAACTTGTGAATGCTGCCAGCCGGACAGGGCCTGTCCAGGCAGAAAACCGCGCTCTCTGGGTACAAACGCCGGTGGCACAGCAATTAGGACTGCGGGACGGGCAAATCGTGCAAGCCAATGTCGAGGTGCGCGATCAAAGAGTGCGGCTGTGGTTGAAAGATTTCTTTTTTGAATTGCCCAATGGCTGGGTGCTCAAAGACGGCGACAAACCTTTTTTACGCGTCAGCCACAACGCCGGCAGTTGGGGTTTTTTGATTCAAGCCCACCCCAATGGTCAAGCCCCTGCGGCAACGGCAACACCGGCGAATCAGTTGTTTGGTGTGCAGACCCCCCCACTGGTACGGCCCACCGATGTGGCGGCCCTAGAGCCCCAGTCCAACCGCGTGGGCATGCTGCTGATGCAACCGCCGGGATTTGCCACTTTTTCAAAATTAATGAATGATGTGGCGCAAGGCAGTTGGAGCACCCAAACCGAGCTTGGGTCTTGGCTGCAACGCCTTTTGCAGCAACGCAATTCTTTGGCACAAATGAACCCCAGCATGTTGCGCAAAGCCGTGTTGGGTCAGTCGCGCAGCATTGAAAATATGTTGTTGCAAGGCCAAGAAGCCGCAGATGACCCCAAAACGCTGCTGAAGAAACTGATGGGTTTGCTTAGCGAAGCCTCTGCTGAGCCGGTGGACAAAGACAGCTTGCGCCAATTACAAGATGCCAGCGCTGAATTCGAGGCCGCCCAAGCCCAGAGTGCGCAAAAAATGCAGCATGGCGAGCTCTCTTTGCATGTCATCTTGCCGTTTGTCGACGCCGATCCCGTCGATTTGCATTTTCAGCGTCCACCGCGCAAAAAAGGCCAAGAAGAGCCACCCTTGAGTGTGGACATCCATTCGCGCAGCCGCGTCTTGGGCGAGGTTTGGCTGAACACCCAAATCTCCAAAGGCAATGATGTCGATTTGGTGATGTGGGCTTTGCGTGACGAGGTTACGCATTTGGCGCGTGAGCGCTCGGGCGAGTTGGGCCTAGAGCTGGGCGCGGCGGGCTTGCAGCTGCAGTCGTTTCAAATTTTCAACGCCCCCAGGCCGCTGGCCCGGGTGGGTGAATCCTCGGGCACGCGTGGCTTGGTCATCGATTTAAGGGCGTGAAAATATGAAAGCGCCTTTTGAAGCTGTTGCGCTTGAGTACGGCAAACAAAAAATCCCTCGCGTGGTGGCCAAAGGCCAAGAGGAGTTGGCGTTGCGCATCATCACCGAGGCCAAGCGCCAAGGCATTTATGTTGCCGAAGACCCGCAGCTTTTGGCGCTCTTGAGTCGACTCGATGTAGGGGAAGAAATCACGCAAGACATGTACACCGCTGTGGCGGTGATTTTGTCTTGGGTCTATTGGTTAAAAGGCATGCAGCCTGGCGACGAGGCCAAGGCAGAGCCCGAGGCACCGGCTTCAAAAGCGGATGATCAAGCCTCGCTGTAGCCGCGCATGCGTTTGAGGCGTTTGATTTGACCCAGTCGGTCATACACCTCCACCGGGCTGGTGGGGTCGTTCACATTCAGGCTTTCCAAGGCGCCACGGATGGCGTCGAGTTTGCGCAAAATTAAAATTTCATTGCGTCGGTGCATATCGCGGCAAGTCGCCATGCGCTGGCGAAAGGGGGTCCATTCGGTACCGAGGCGGTCGGCGTCTTCGGCTTGGCGCACGCCGGTGAGTTGACTGAGATCGGCCAAGATATGGTTTTTCTCATTCAGAAGTTCTTCAAAAGCATCCAAGTCTTGTTCTTTGAGTGCATTAAATTCCTCGTCGAGCAAGTCCGTCAAGCGGTCTAACTGCACATCGGCGTAAGACACAGCTTGGGGTACTTCAAGAAGGGCTTGTGCATTCATGGAACTGTCCTTGGGGTGATCAGATCATTTTTTCCAACGCGACAAAGTTTTCGGCAATGCGACGTGGGTCAATTGGGTAGTTGCCTTCGCGCAAAGCGGCTTTGATGGATTCGACCTTGGCGCGGTCAAAGTCAGGAGTGTCTTTGATGCGTAGGGCAACCTTGCTCAGGTTGACCGTGTCAGCACCAGGCGCGGCAGGCGCAGGTGTTGATTTGGCTTCCACAGCACTGTCGCTCTTGCCGGCACTGGGCTTGGCGTCGAGTTTGGCCGCTGTCGAGCGGTTTGCCGCTGGATTGGCAATTCGAGAATTGATAGAAACAGGGTCAGACATGATGAATCCTTAGGATGAAAGTGACGGGATGCTTGAAATCTCGACATAGCAAGTATCGACCCCAATTCTTGAGACTTGAGGCCAAAAACTTCGAAAAAGCGGACAAATTTGCAAAAAAACCATTTTTTTACCCATTACAAGCCGCGAGCCGTATTCATGCCGGTCACTACCGCTGTCAACAATCGGCCCGACTCGGGGTTTTTCAAGCGAATTTGGTCGCCCAAAGTGCCATCTTGTTGGGCTTCAGCCCGAACTGTGATTAAAAAACCTTTGCCTTCGCCCACTGCCACCAACACTTGTTGACCGCGTTTGACCATGGTCGAGGACTTCAAGTCCTGCAAGCGCAGCGGTGTGTTGGCAGGCAAATCGCGCTGCAACTCCATATTGATCATCTCGCGCTCATCGCCCACCAATCGGCTTTCGTAAGCAGGAACAGGCATATCGGCTTGTTTGAACATGCCCGCTTGCAAGACGGTGCCGCGCTTGAGTGACTGAGTGGAAACCCACACGGCACGGCTGACATTGCCATTCTTACTGGCTGAGCTGATTTGGTTGCCCAAGGTGTTTTTCACCTGAACCATCACA
>JABMMR010000317.1 GCA_013205525.1 Burkholderiales bacterium
CCCTGAGGCTGCGCAGTTTGCCCGCGGTGCTGATCTATGGTTCAACCACCGGCGTGTACGGTGACTGCGCGGGTGAGTGGGTGGATGAAGTCCGTCAGTTGCAGCCGCAAACCGTCCGCGCACAACGACGCGTGGATGCCCAAGCGTGGATTGATTATTTGGGCAAAACTGCTCACACCCGAACCCAAGTGCTGCGCATCCCCGGCATTTATGCCCTAGACCGAGAAGGGGGCACACCGCGTGAGCGGCTGTTGCGCGGCACGCCGGTGTTGCAAGCCTCTGAAGATGTTTACACCAACCACATTCATGCAGATGATTTGGCCCGTGCCACCGTCTTAGCTTTGTGGCGAGGTAAGCCCCTGCGTGCTGTCAATGTTTGCGATCACACCGACATGAAAATGGGCGACTACATGGACAGCGTGGCCGCGATGTGGGACTTGCCTCTGCCCCCCAGAATCAGCCGCGCGCAAGCGAAAGATCAATTGACGCCCATGGTCATGAGTTTCTTGAATGAGTCTAGGCGCATACGTGCCGATCGCATGCGTCAAGAACTGGGCTTGCGTCTGCGCTACCCCACAGTGCTTGACGGCTTGCAAGCAGACAAACATAACTAGCGCCCGCCAACCTTGGCTGCGCCAAAAATACCGTTGGCTTCCTTGGGCAGACTGCGCCAATATTGCTGAGTGGCTTGAACTTGAGCGCCCATTTCAGCAGCCGCCTCCCAAGCCCAGCGCGGCTTGTATAAAAAGCTGCGCCCCAGTGCAACCAAGTCAGCTTCGCCTTTGCGCAAAACATCTTCCGCTTGTTGGGCTTGGGTGATGAGACCCACCGCAATGGTGGGCATTTGCGTTTTTTGCCGCACATGGTGCGCAAAAGGTACTTGGTAGCCAGGCCCGACGCTGATTTTTTGCTGAGGCGAAATGCCGCCAGAAGAAAGGTGGATGAAGTCGGCGCCGGCTTGTTTGAGCATCTGGGCAAAGTCGGCGGTTTCTTCCAAAGTCCAGCCGCCTTCTATCCAGTCAGTCGCTGACAAACGCACACCGAACACGCCGTCAAATACTTTGCGCACGGCTTGAAAGACTTGCAAAGGAAATCGGGTCCTGCCGGCAAAGTTGCCGCCATAACTGTCGCTGCGCTGATTAGCGATGGGTGACAAAAACTCATGCAACAAATAGCCATGGGCGCTGTGCAACTCAATCATCTCCAAACCCATGGCTTGCGCATATTTGGCAGCTTGCACAAAAGCGTGTTCGATTGCTGTTAAACCGGCGGCATCGATTTCATGTGGCGGTGCTTCGCCCTCCATCACCTGAATAGGTGAGGGTGCGATGGTCTCCCATCCCCCACTGGCGGGGGCAATCATCATGCCGCCTTCCCATGGTTTCGCGCTAGAGGCCTTGCGGCCCGCGTGAGCGATTTGCAAACACACGGGCACAGGCGGTGCCAAGCGACGCGCTCTGGCCAAAGTGTCAGACAAAGCATGGGCCGTGGCGTCATCCCACAAGCCCAGGCAGTTGGGGGTAATGCGGCCTTGGGCAGTCACCGCGGTTGCTTCAATCATGAACAAACCCGCGCCACTGTTGAGCAAATTACCCCAATGCATCAAATGCCAGTCATTCGCTTGTCCGTTCAGTTCGCAGGCATATTGGCACATGGGTGCCACCACGATGCGGTTGGACAGATTCAAAGGCCCACGGGGAGAACCGAGTTGTAAGGGTGAAAAAAGTTGGCTCATCGTTCAAAAGACTTTTAAAAATTGACAATTTGCATCTTAAAGCCCGTTTTGTATTCAAGTTTGAGTAGCATCATGCCGATTCCTTGAGTAACTCCTATATCTAGTGTGTTTTCATGCGCCTCTTAAGCCTTCACTGTTGCTTGATCTTGCTCGCCTTAGCCGCCTTAGCCGCCTGTGGCGGCGGTGGCGGTGGCGGTGGCGGCGCGGCGGTGAACGCCGCCAGTGTGTCTGGACTGTCTACCGGTCGTTTGATCGACAGTTCTGTGCAGGGAGTGACCTATAAAGTGACCACCAAGGACGGTCAAATCATCACCGGCGTGACCGATGCGTCGGGGATATTCAAATATGTTGAAGGCGAAAAAGTGATTTTCTCGATTGGCGACATCGTCTTTCCCGCCACCCAAGGGGACTCGGTCATCACACCTTTAACCATGGCGCAGGGTGGCACAGGACCGGTGGCAACCAATGTGGCCTTCTTGTTGCAATCCTTGGACTACGACCTCGACCCCTCCAACGGCATCACCATTGACC
>JABMMR010000318.1 GCA_013205525.1 Burkholderiales bacterium
CCGCTGCAAACCGGTCACGATCCTCCAGAATCACCGGTCACGATCGCCAGAATACGCAGCGCCACAACCGCTAACAGAACATACAAGTAGTCCAAAGAGCCAAAGCAAATGCCAACTTTGGGAGCGGATATGGCCTGAAGTGCGGTATCGTCTCATGCATGACCAACAATGCTCGTGCCACATGCACCCGAGAATGCGCCAGCGAAGGGGTGGCTATTTCGGGCTATGGGTCGGTAGGCAACGCAATTGCAGTGTCTACGGCGACAGTGGCTTGCAAAAATTCAGTTCGCTTCTTCCTGCAAATCAAGTTCGCCGTCGCCGGAAAGCCGATGTGAGTAAAAACAGCCGTTAAGACAGCCCTTTTACATAAACAAGTCAGGGAACCTAGCTAATTAGAGCCCCATCCCTTTTCAACGATCATCCCAACTGCTAGCCCGTAAGCAATGAGCAATAAGTAGAAATCCTCATTGGGAAGTAGTTTGTAAGCCAATACAAAAAACGCAGCCCCTGTCCAAGCAGCAGCTTTCCATGCTGGCTTGTTACAACTTTTCCCAAGGAGTAGCAAACTCAGGGTGCAGCAGACGACAAGAAAGTTAACGAGAGTCACTTCACTCTCCCGGACCGCCCACCCTGATCGCACTAATTAGAACATCGAACAGCGGCAGACCGTGGAGTTACCTTGTTTCTCACAGCGAACAACCTCACCCGGCTTGCAAGTCTGTGCAAATGCAGCAGTAACACCAAGTGCCAGCAAACCGGCAACAACAATTGATTTCAAATTGATCATTTTTTACTCCAAAGAATTTAAACCGACACCGCATCGGATTGGGTATCTTATCCCGTGGTTCTTTGTCCGTCAAGCTAGCACCATCGTGTGCATGGCAAAACCTTCCCCTCAATTCGCTGGAGACCCTGTGCTTGTTGCACTGGGAGCGGCAATTCGCAGGGCGCGGTCTGACCGAGGCTTATCCCAAGAGGCGCTGGCAGTCGATGCGGATCTCGACCGCTCGTACATGGGGGGAGTCGAGCGGGGTGAACACAACCTCACGGTTATGAACGTGGTGAAGATCGCTGGAGCCTTGAAGCTCACTCCTTCAAAGTTGTTCGGCTCAGCCAACCTCTGATTCTGGTTGCCGAGGGAACCCCGCATATGCATCACTGATATGGTCAAAGCAAAACTGAGTAATCACTGGCTCTGATTTGCGCCATGCGCCTGCCATCGAGTAAAATCAAAACAATCATCAGGAGATGGGCCTCGGCCCACACCAACCTGCCCATCCGGGCAAGGTGGTACTGCAAAGCAGATGTGGCCCTATGGGCAACCAAGCGGATGCGGCCCTCTGATGAGGGCTTTTTTGTTTCAAAAAAGCGTCGCCGATTTAAGGACAAATTGCGGGGCGACTCATAAATTCTGCTAAAGCGTTGGGCATGCGTTTCCCCTGCACGTCCGATGCCAGACCACTGGGGTACTGGAGCAAGTTATGAATTTACGTTGCAAAGACGGCGATCTCGCCGTGATCGTTGGTGACTTCCCGAGGTGCGAAGCCAACATCGGACGAATAGTGGAGGTAAGAGGGCCAATGGAGATCCCAAGCCAGTACCCACTGCCGTGCTGGAAGATCAAACCCATAGATGACCGCGAATGGCTGATCGTCGAGGACGATTGGTCACTTACCCGGGAACTGGTTACGCGGCGTTCCAGAATCATCCATCCTGATTGCTGGTTGCTGCCAATACAACCACCGGAGGAGAAGCTGTCCGATCAGGATGTCTCCGCTGAGTCAGAAGAGGCCGCAATGTTTCTGTAAATTTATGTACCCCCCCGGGGGTATGCATTTCAAAAACAAGGGGGGGTTGAGCAGATTAGAGTGCATAGCTCAAGCAGCTAAATGGGCCGGAAACGGGGGGTGGGGGTACGGTGGGGTCTACCAGCCAGAAATGGCAAGGGGTGGGCTGCTTCGTTTACAAGAGGACTGAACTCTAACAAGTGTTAATGTTGGACACGGGCCATTGATTCCCAATGACGCTTGAACAGCACCCGTCAGCTTATAGAACTGGTCATGCTAAATGCCTAAGGCGCAGATGTCTTGCCGTGCTTTTTATCAACTACTGCTTCCAGAACCTTGAAAAAAATTCGATGGTGGGTGAATTGGTGGGTAGAAACAAAAAAAGCACCTAAGTGCTTGATTTGTATAACTACTTGGCGGAAAGAGAGGGATTCGAACCCTCGGTACAGGTAAACCTGTACGCCGGATTTCGAATCCGGTGCATTCGACCACTCTGCCATCTTTCCTGACTGTCGATAGGGCTGAAATTCTAAAGCTTCAAGGTTTGGAGGGCGCAGCGTCCTCTACAGGCGCAGGTTTCTTAGCCATAGCAGGCGACGCCACATTGGCGCTGCGCGGCGCCAAGGTCAAAATCACCAGCGCCGCACCACCTGAGAGCGGGTTGCCCTCTTGGATTTCAATCGTCACATTGCGCTCGCCTTTGTTGAACACCAACACGCTGGACTTGGCACGCACGGCAGACAGCAAGGTCCACCCTTGAATTGGGTAGTTATCCAAGAAATAGCTATAAGCTGAAGTGGTGTCGCGGGCCGAATCCATCACCACGCGGCCCACCCAGTTTTCGCCCGTGCCTATCACCAGCGACTGCTCGTGCAAGATGCGAGCGCCCGGGGGCAACTGGGTTTGTCCCAGTAAATCGGTCCCCGACATATCCACACTGGAGGAGTTTCTGCCCGCACCCATGGGCATATTGGCGCAAGCCACCAGCGTCAGCAACAGCGCACTTACAACAACAGGCAAAAATCGCATGGGAAGTCCTTTAGATTGAAAGTTCAGGGTTTGAGAAATTTAACCTGCCCCATATAGGGGCGAAGCACTTCGGGCACCAACACACTGCCGTCAGCCTGCTGATAGTTCTCCAGCACTGCCACCAAGGTACGGCCCACGGCCAAACCCGAGCCATTCAAGGTATGCACCAACTCGTTTTTGCCTTGTGCGTTTTTAAACCGCGCTTGCATGCGACGCGACTGAAAAGTTTCGCAGTTTGAGCATGAGCTGATTTCACGGTAGGTGTTTTGTGCGGGCAACCACACTTCCAAATCATGTGTGCGCGCCGCACCAAAGCCCATGTCACCGGTGCACAGCAACATCACGCGGTAAGGCAAGCCGAGTTTTTGCAAAATAGCTTCGGCATGGCCGGTCATCTCGTCTAAGGCCGCGTTGCTGTGATCAGGATGCACGATTTGCACCATCTCAACCTTGTCAAACTGGTGCTGGCGAATCAAGCCACGGGTGTCTCGCCCTGCACTGCCGGCTTCGGAGCGAAAACACGGCGTGTGCGCAGTAAGTTTCAGCGGCAACTCGGTTTCAGCCAACACCTTGTCGCGCACAAAATTGGTTAAGGGCACTTCGCTGGTGGGTATCAGGTACAGGGCTTGGCCATCAGCCTCGCCGTCTTGGCCACCTTTTTTGGCGGCAAACAAATCTTCCTCAAACTTGGGCAACTGACCCGTGCCACGCAAGCTCTCGGCGTTGACGATATAGGGCGTGTAGCACTCGGTGTAGCCATGCTCTTGGGTTTGCACATCCAACATGAATTGCGCCAGCGCGCGGTGCAAGCGTGCAATTTGCCCTTGCATCACAGCAAAGCGTGAGCCGGAGAGTTTCACGCCCATCTCGAAATCCAAGCCCAAAGGCTCACCTAAATCAACATGGTCTTTGGGTGTGAAGCCAAGCGGCGTGGGTTCTGTGCCTGTGGGACTCCAACGGCGAAGCTCAGTGTTGCCGTGTTCATCGCTGCCAATGGGTACACCATCTTGCGGCAAATTGGGCACAGCAAACAGCAGATGGCTCAATTCATTTTGCAAAACATCTAGCTTGATGGCAGAGGCGTCAAGCTCGTCTTTGAGTTGCCCCACCTCGGCCATGATGTCGTCAGCCGGTTCGCCTTTGGCTTTGCGTTGACCAATTTCTTTGGACAAGCTGTTGCGCTTGGCTTGCAGTGTCTCGGTGCGGGTTTGCAGGTCTTTGCGATCGGCCTCTAAAGACTCAAAGCGCTGTACATCTAAAAAAGACTGGGGATTTTTGCGGGTTTGCAGGCGAGTGACAACTTGGGCCAAGTCTCTGCGAAGTAAAGCGATATCTAGCATGAAGAGATTGTAGAGAGCATCTTTGGTCAGTCGTTTCGCAAGCCCTTGGGCAAGGGGAACTTCACGGTTTCTTGCACCCCATCGAGCGTACGTACCGAGGTAGCACCCAACTCGCGCAAGCGGCTGATGACTTGCTGCACCAAGATGTCAGGCGCAGAGGCACCTGCGGTCAAGCCTATGCGCTGCTTGCCCTCTAGCCACTCAGCTTGCAACTCTCTGGCATGGTCGACCATGTAACTGGGCGTGCCGTATTTGGCGGCCACGTCGCGCAAGCGGTTGCTGTTGGAACTGGTGGGGCTGCCCACCACAATCACCACATCCACCTGCGGGCTTAACACCTTGATGGCGTCTTGGCGGTTTTGGGTGGCATAGCAAATGTCTTGCTGCTTGGGTTCACGCACCTGGGGAAAACGCTTTTTCACCGCGGCCATGATCTCGGCGGCGTCATCCACGCTGAGGGTGGTTTGCGTCACCACCGCCAACAAACGGGTTTGCGCGGGCGCGACCGTCCACACGTCCTCGGTGTCTTCAACCAAATGGATGCCGTTGGGCAGTTGGCCCATGGTGCCTTCCACCTCGGGGTGGCCCTTGTGACCGATCATGATGAATTCAAAGCCTTCTTTGTGCAGCTTGGCGACTTCCACATGCACCTTGGTGACCAGTGGACAGGTGGCGTCAAAAATGCGAAAGCCGCGGCGCATGGCTTCATGCTCGACTTCTTTGGGCACACCATGGGCGCTGAAAACCAAAGTGGCGCCCTCGGGCACATCATTCAAGTCTTCAATAAAGATAGCACCACGCGAACGCAAATCCTCCACCACATGGGTGTTGTGGACAATCTCGTGGCGCACATAAATGGGCGAGCCAAATTTGGTTAAAGCGTGCTCAACGATGTCGATGGCACGGTCCACACCTGCGCAAAAGCCGCGCGGCTCGGCCAAAATGATTTCTTGCAAATCTGACATTTACAAAACCCCTATCACTTGAACTTCCAACATGACGGCTTGACCCGCCAGCGGATGGTTGAAATCAAACAAAATCGCATCTTCGCCTAGTTGCGCCACCGCCCCCGCATACTTACCCGCATTATTGGGCGCGGGAAATTCCACCACCTCGCCCAACAAGTAGGCCGCATCCGCGTCGCCAAAGGTGGCCAGCAGTTGCTTGGGAACCCATTGCAGCATAGCCGGATTGCGCTCGCCAAAAGCTTCGCCAGCCGCCATTTGCAGGCTCACATGCTCGCCTTCAGCCAGACCAAGCAAGCGGGCCTCGATGGCGGGTGCCAACTCGGCGTTGCCCAGCGACAAGGTGGCAGGCGGGCCACCAAAAGTGTTGATGATGTCGCCTTGCGGGCCGCTCAATCGGTAGTGCAGCGTCAAAAAAGAGTTGGCTTCAATCGTGGGTGTGGCTTGCATAAGTATCTTTTGTAAACTGAATCTATTGTAGAAAGGCCATGGATCACAACGCCCAGCGGACTTGGCGCACTTGGCGCAGCCTCTGCCAACTCCGATGATGACACTTGTTTGACCCCCCATGCTCTTAGCCCCACCCTTATCCATGCAGCTTCAAGATTTGCCCAAAGCCATGCGCCCGCGCGAAAAACTCCTCACGCTGGGCAGCCAAGCGCTGACCGATGTGGAACTGCTGTCAGTGCTGCTGGGCAGCGGCTTGCCGGGCCAAAGTGTGTTGCAACTTGCCCAAAGTTTGCTTGACCGCTTTCAAGGCTTAGCGGGTTTGCTGCATGCCAGCCCCGAGCATTTGCGCTCTAGCAAGGGCTTGGGCGGCATGGCCAGGCGCTCACAGTTGCTGGCGGTGGTCGAGTTGTCGCGCCGTGCATTGCTGCAAAAAATGCGTGTGCGCGACATCATGACCGACCCCGATAACGTCAAGCAGTTTTTGCAACTGCAGCTGGGGCAACAACAGCGTGAGGTGTTTGGCGTCTTATTTTTAGATGGCCAAAACCGCTTGTTGCGGTTTGAAGAGATGTTCAGCGGCACCTTGAACCAAACCTCGGTCTACCCGCGGGAGGTGGTGAAGAAGGCCCTGTTGCTGGGCGCGTGTGCGGTGATTTTTTCGCACAACCACCCCAGCGGCGAGGTACGCCCCTCCTCAGCCGATGAAAAACTCACCCAGACCCTGCGAACCGCTTTGGCCTTGGTCGATATACGGGTGCTAGACCATGTCATCGTCGGTCCCGGCCAAAGTTGGTCCATGGCGGAGCACAGCCCATGGTGAAAGCGCGCAGTTTGCAAGACTTGGCCGCTATAAAAGCCAAGCTCGTGGCCGATGCCAAGCAAGCGGCTGCGCTTCATGCGGCCAAGCTGGAGGCCCAGCGGCGTGCCAAGGCGGAGAAAACCCTCTTTGTCCGCGCGGTAGGCGCGGTCACCACCCTAGAGCATGCACCCAGGGTGGATTTGTCCCCAATGCCTGCCCCGCCCTTGGCGCAGCAACAAATTCGCGACGATATCAATGTGCTGCGTGAAAGCCTCAGCGATGATTTCGACGTCTCAACCTTGCTCGATACCGACGACGAACTCAGCTACCGCAGCCAAGGCATAGGCACGGATGTCACCCAAAAACTGCGCAAAGGTCATTGGAGTTTGCAAGGGCAAATCGATTTGCACGGTTTGCGCAGTGACGAGGCCCGCGAGGCTTTGGGGCAATTCATCCGCGACGCCAGCAAGCGCGGTTGGCGTTGTGTGCGCATCGTGCATGGCAAGGGCTTGGGCTCGCCTGGCAAGACGCCGGTACTGAAATCCAAGGTGCACCGCTGGTTGGTACAAAAAACCGAAGTGCTGGCCTTCGTTCAAGCCAAGGGGTCGGAAGGCGGCGCCGGTGCTTTGGTCGTTCTACTTAAATAATTAATCGGGGTCAGATCCCAATTAATTTATTGGGATCTGCCCCCGATTAATTTGACCCCGATTAATTCGATTAATTCGCTTGGCGCAAAGTCTGCACGACCGGGCG
>JABMMR010000319.1 GCA_013205525.1 Burkholderiales bacterium
CTTGCTCGCCTTAGCCGCCTGTGGCGGTGGCGGTGGTGGCGGTGGCGGCGCGGCGGTGAACGCCGCCAGTGTGTCTGGACTGTCTACCGGTCGTTTGATCGACAGT
Source organism: Burkholderiales bacterium (assembly GCA_013205525.1). Taxonomy (GTDB): domain Bacteria; phylum Pseudomonadota; class Gammaproteobacteria; order Burkholderiales; family Burkholderiaceae_C; genus Limnohabitans. The sequence goes on from JABMMR010000319.1 coordinate 107, forward strand.
TCTGTGCAGGGTGTGACCTATACAGTGACCACCAAGGACGGTCAAACCATCACCGGCGTGACCGATGCTTCGGGAACATTCAAATATGTTGAAGGCGAAAAAGTAATTTTCTCCATTGGCGACATCATCTTTCCCGCGACCCTTGGAGACTCCGTCATCACACCTTTAACCATGGCGCAGGGTGGTACAGGATCGGTGGCAACCAACGTGGCCTTCTTGTTGCAATCCTTGGACTACGACCTAGACCCCTCCAACGGCATCACCATTGACCCCAAAGTCGCTCAACTCAAAGCCATTGCAGCATTTGGCAGCAGCAAAATTGATTGGACACAAGATTCAGGCAACTTTGCCAACAATGCGCAAGTTAAAGCCCTGATCACCCAAGCCAAGGTACTCAATCCCAACAACAGCAACCCCGCCATTCCCGCCAAACCGCCTATCACCCCAGAAACCGCGGTCAAGCATTTGAATACCACCTTGTTTGGCTCTTTGGATACCCAGTTTGTGCAACCCGAAGGTTGTGCTGAAAGCCATGGTTTACGCATACCCACAGTGACAGATTTGCCCAACAATTTGTGGGCAGATTTGCTGGCAAAACCCAAAGTACCTGTCTACCCTGGTTGGATTTTTGACGGTGAGTTAAGCCAAGCCAATGCTTTGAGTGCTCCTGGCGGGGATATGCGGATTTACAAACCAACCGCCGGTTCACCTGAAGTCAAGGCGGCGATGCAGACCATCGACTGGGTGTCTTTGGACGCAGATATTTGGCTCAAGCACCAAAGCAATCCTAATGTGATTTTGCGCATTGCAGGCAAACAGCGACTCGGCGGGGACTCTGTCTATTACCCCAAACTTTCTGGCGCTGCGATTTATTTGCATTACACCGGCAGTACCGACACCGCATTGGAATTCCAATTTGCCGGCGGCTCTGAACCCACAGCGTTTTTCAGCTTCCTAGGCAACAACACGGATTACTTATACAGGGGAACTGCGGGCAAGGACGGCATCATCAACCAAGGCGGCGACGATGGCTGGAATGCATGGACGCAAGACCGAGGCGACGATTGGTACAGACACCAACCACCCAAGGCCGGTAAAGCGGCAGACGTTAATTTCCCACCCAATTTACACAAAGGCGGCACCAGTCCTATGGGGCGTGCGCTGGGTACGGTTTTGTGCGCGGTCAAGTCTGGCGGCACGGTTTTGTTGTGGCGCAAGCCGGACAACAACACTGATTTGTATTTCAGTCCCGTGGCCCAACGCAACAGCGTGGACGTGCTCGCACCTGTGTACAGCGACGCCAAAGGCTACCAAGGCAATGCGGGTATTCGTTCAGGCGTGAAGGTTTTGCGCATCTTAAAGGCCAGCGAGCCGCCTGTGGTGTTGGTTTTCAATCCAGCAAACGCCATCAAGCAATTGGCCATCAGTGGTTTCACCAAAAGCTTGACCATGAGCGGCGACTGCAGTGGCTTGGTGAGTCTCACTTTGGCGCCTCTCAAGACAGATACTTTGGCTTCAAACCCCTTGGCTGTTTTCTCATCTACAGAAACCATGGTGACGACCTCTGCCGACTGTCCTGACCTCAATGGGACGGATGCCAACACCAACTACTTCAATGCAAGTTACCAGCAAGTCGATGATGTGTATAAAAATTCAATCAATCAATATGTGGCCTCGAAAGGCTATCCCACGTCTGTCAAAGTAGGCGATACGGGGAGTTGGGATGCTTGGGTGGGCAAATCCTTGGACTTGACCACGGTCTTCTCCAATGGGGTCATCTCTTATGCTGTCGAAGCAGATGGCGCATCCACTTCGTCGGTCATATTGGTGATTAGCGTCAAATCGTATGAACCGGTGAGCACCCTTAAAAACACGGTGCAGACTCGTTTCAGAATCAAACCGGCCAGTGCTGCAGAATTGGTTTCGATTGATTGGTTGAGTGCCCAAACGGGTAAGAATTACTTGGCACAGTAGCGCCATGGCCAAAGAAAAAACCCGCACTGTCGTGGAACAGTGCGGGCCTTTTGGTGGTGCCGAAAGCCGGAATCGAACCGGCACGGTGTTTTGCACCGGCAGATTTTGAATCTGCTGCGTCTACCAATTTCGCCACTTCGGCAGAAGAGGGAATCGAATTATGGCACAGTGTGGGCATGAAATATCCAACCATTGAATCGGCCATTGGGAATACGCCATTGGCAGCCTTGCAACGCATAGGCGTTAAAGATAATCAAGCGCGCGGCAATGTGCTGCTTGGAAAGTTAGAAGGCAATAACCCGGCTGGCTCGGTAAAAGACCGCCCAGCTTTATCCATGATTCAACGTGCAGAAGAGCGCGGCGACATCAAACCCGGCGACACCTTGATTGAAGCCACCTCGGGTAACACCGGCATCGCTTTGGCCATGGCCGCCGCCATCAAGGGCTACCGCATGCTGCTCATCATGCCCGAAGATTTGTCTATTGAGCGCGCGCAAACCATGAAAGCCTTTGGCGCAGAACTCATACTCACCTCCAAAACCACGGGCATGGAAGGCGCCCGCGATTTGGCCGGTCAAATGCAAGCCGAGGGCAAAGGCTTGGTGCTCGATCAGTTTGCCAATGCCGATAACCCGCGCATCCATTACGAGACCACCGGCCCCGAAATCTGGCAGCAAACCGGTGGCGAGGTCACTCACTTTGTCAGTGCGATGGGGACAACCGGGACCATCACGGGTGTATCGCGTTATTTGAAAGAGCAAAACCCCAAGGTGAAAATCATCGGTGCACAACCCAGCGAGGGCTCGCGTATTCCGGGCATTCGCAAATGGTCGCCCGCGTACATGCCCAAAATTTACGACGACACCCATGTGGATGAACTGGTGTATGTGAGCCAGCAAGACGCCGAGGATATGTGCCGACGCATGGCGCGTGAAGAGGGCATCTTCGCTGGCATCTCAGCTGCCGGTGCTTGCTGGGTGGCTTTGCACATCGCCCAGCAAGTGCAAAACGCCACCATCGTTTTCATCGTCTGCGACCGAGGCGACCGCTATTTATCGACGGGTGTGTTTCCTGCATGAGTCACTTCCACTATTGCCCCATGTGCGCCACCGAGTTGCAACTCATCACCCAAGACGAAGACGGCGGGCCGAAAGCGCGTATGCGCTGTGTGGTTTGTCAGTGGACGCATTGGAACAACCCGACGCCAGTACTCGCTGGCATCGTGCAATATGGCGAGCAAATTTTGCTGGCCCGCAATGCCGCTTGGCCTGGCAGGCGTTTTGCGCTCATCACAGGCTTCATGGAAGCGGCTGAGTCGCCGCAAGAAGGCATTGCCCGTGAAATCGCCGAAGAAACCAACTTGCGCGTGACTGCTTTGAAGCTGGTGGGTGTCTACGACTTTCAGCGCATGAACCAAGTCATCATTGCCTACCATGCTGTGGCAGAAGGTGACATCCATTTGTCGCCAGAATTGGCCGAGTACAAATTGTTCAATCTGCCCGACATCATTTGCTGGCCTGCCGGCACCGGTTATGCCATGGGCGACTGGCTGCGTACCCAAGGACTAGAGCCGCGCTTCATGAGCTGGGAAGAGCGAGCCGCACAAAATTTAGAATGAGCACCATGAACATTGATCAAGAACTTGACACGCGGGGTTTGAATTGCCCCTTGCCTATATTGAAAGCCAAAAAAGCGCTAACTGCCATGCAAAGCGGGCAGTTGCTTAAAGTGGTGTCTACCGACAAAAGTTCCTTGCGCGACTTTGCTGCTTTTTCCAAGCAAACGGGTAATGAATTGATGTCGCAAGAAACCGTGGGCGAAGATTTTTTTCATGTGCTCAAGCGGCGATAAGTGTTGACGTGAAGATCAACCCAGTCGCTTGAGTTGATCTTCCACTTTGAGCAAGGTCGCCTCAAAATCAGCCACCCGCTGGCGCTCTTGCGAAATCACCGCCGGCGGCGCTTTGGCGACAAAAGCCTCGTTGCCCAGTTTGCTGTTGGCCTTGGTGATTTCATTTTGCAAACGCGCTATTTCCTTGCTCAAGCGAATTTTTTCGGCATCCACATCCACCTCGATGAACAGGCACATTCGGGTGTCCCCCAGCACCGCTACGGGGGCGGCTTGGGCGGCGGCTTGCCATGCGGCTTCGTCGTCGAACACCTTCACCTCACTCAGCTTGGCCAAGGCTTGCAACACCGACGCGTTGGCTCGCATGAATTCGGCATTGCCCAATGCAAACAAAGGCATGCGGGTGGAGGGCGAGACATTCATCTCGCCACGTAAATTGCGGCACGCGTCAACCAGTGACTTGAGCTGATTCACATTTTCAATGGCTTGCAGATCGATCTTGTTGACTTGCGCTTGCGGGTAGCGTGCGATGCTGACCGACTCGCCAGGCAGACCGGCCACGGGGGCAACTTTTTGCCACAACTCTTCGGTGATGAAGGGGATGATGGGATGCGCCAATCGCAATACGGCTTCCAAGGTGCGAATAAGTGTGCGGCGAGTAGCGCGTTGTTGTGACTCGTCGCCATGTTGAATTTGCACCTTGGCGATTTCTAAATACCAATCGCAGTATTCGTTCCAAATGAATTCGTAAATTGCTGTGGCCACATTGTCTAGGCGGTACTCTTCAAAGCCTTTGGCAACATCTGCTTCCACCTGTTGCAAGACAGATGAAATCCAGCGGTCGGCTTGGCTGAATTTCATGTATTGGTAAAACGGGCCAGCGGGAATCTGTTCGCCGTTTTCGCCAGTGCGCGGCGGCGTGCATTCGGCCTTGGTGTGCTCCTTGAGGCCACAGTCTTGACCTTCACAGTTCATCAACACAAAGCGGGTGGCGTTCCAAAGCTTGTTGCAAAAGTTTCGATAGCCTTCACAGCGTTTGCTGTCGAAGTTGATGCTTCGCCCCAAGCTTGCCAAGGCAGCGAAAGTAAAGCGAAGTGCATCCGCACCATAGGCAGGTATGCCATCGGGAAATTCTTTTTGCGTGTTCTTGCGCACCTGCGGCGCAGTCTCGGGTTTGCGCAAACCTTGTGAGCGTTTGTACAGCAAGGGTTCGAGTGCGATGCCGTCAATCAAATCGACGGGGTCCAGCACATTGCCCTCCGATTTACTCATTTTTTTGCCTTGGGCGTCGCGCACCAAGCCGTGGATATACACGTGCTTGAATGGCACCTTACCGGTGAAGTGGGTGCTCATCATGATCATGCGAGCGACCCAGAAGAAGATGATGTCGTAGCCGGTCACCAGTACGCTGCTGGGAAGGTAAAGATCTATGTCGGCGCTGGTGCGCGCACTGGACTCGGCCTGTCTCCCGTCCGCTTCGCGCCCGATGTCGCTGCGTCCAAGCCCATCACGCTCACCCAGACCGTCGTCGCAACCACCAGCTGCATCGGGTTGCCAACCAAGCGTGCTGAACGGCACCAGTGCACTGGAGTACCACGTGTCCAACACATCTTCATCTCGTCGCAAGGTTTTACCAGGGGCTTGGGCTTGGGCAGCTGCCTCATCATGGGCCACATAGACCTTGCCGTCTTGGTCGTACCAAGCGGGAATTTGGTGGCCCCACCAAAGCTGGCGCGAGATGCACCAATCGGTGATGTTGTTCATCCATTGGTTGTAGGTGTTGACCCAGTTTTCGGGCACAAACTTCACTTCGCCCGACTGAACCGCATCGATGGCTTTTTGCGCAATGCTTTTGCCACTGGGGTCATGTGGGCTGACTTCGTTCATGGCGACAAACCACTGGTCGGTCAGCATGGGTTCAACCACTTGGCCGGTGCGGGCGCAAATCGGCAGCATCAATTTGTGCGGCTTGATTTCCAGCATCAAACCCATGTTGTGCAAATCTTGATTGACCACTTTGCGTGCGGCAAACCGGTCTAGGCCCTGGTAGGCCGCAGGGCCGTTCTCATTCACCTTGGCATCCAAGGTGAAGATGGTGATGAGCGGCAAATTGTGGCGCTGCGCACAGGCGTAATCGTTGAAGTCATGTGCGCCAGTGATCTTCACGCAACCCGAGCCAAATTCGCGGTCAACAAA
>JABMMR010000320.1 GCA_013205525.1 Burkholderiales bacterium
CACTTGGCACAACATGCTGATAAGCCCGCGCTGATTTATGTCTCTACCGAAACCGACACCGAAGTCACCTATAGCTTTGCCCAGTTAAGTGAAGAAGTGCAACGCATGGCGGCCATTTTGCAAAGCTTGGGGGTGGTCAAAGGTGACAGGGTTCTGATTTATATGCCCATGATTGCCGAGGCCGCGTTTGCCATGCTGGCCTGTGCGCGCATAGGGGCCATACATTCCGTGGTGTTCGGCGGTTTTGCTTCCCATGCCTTGGCGTCCCGCATCGAGGACGCCGCTCCTAAGTTGCTCATCAGCGCCGACGCGGGTTCTCGCGGGGGCAAGTTGGTGCCCTACAAACCTTTGCTCGATGAAGCTATTCAACTCAGCCAGCACAAGCCCTCGGCCGTGTTGATGGTCAACCGCGGCTTGACCGCTTTCACTACCGTGGCGGGGCGCGACCATGACTACACCGCCCTGAGACAAACCTATTTGCATGCCCAAGTGCCCTGTGTATGGGTGGACAGCAAGCACATCAGTTACACGCTTTACACCTCGGGCACCACCGGTAAACCCAAGGGCGTGCAGCGCGACACCGGCGGCTACGCCGTGGCCTTGGCGGCCAGCATGCAGCACATTTTTGAAGGCAAAGCAGGGCAGGTGTATTTCTCCACCAGCGACATAGGTTGGGTTGTGGGTCACAGCTACATCATCTACGGTCCACTGCTGGCGGGTATGGCCACACTCATGTACGAGGGCTTGCCCACCCGCCCCGACGGCGGCATTTGGTGGCAATTGGTGGAAAAGTACCAGGTCACCCATATGTTCAGCGCACCCACAGCCGTGCGGGTGCTGAAAAAACAAGACCCAGCGCTGCTGTCCAAATACGATATTTCCAGTCTCAAGGCCTTGTATTTGGCAGGTGAACCGCTGGATGAACCCACCGCACAATGGATTGCCGATGGCCTGAACAAACCCATCATCGACAACTACTGGCAAACCGAAACCGGCTGGCCCATCCTCACCGTGGCTAACGGCGTGCAAAAAATGCCCAGCAAATACGGCAGCCCCGGCGTGCCCATGTACGGGTATGACGTTAAGTTGGTCGACCAAGCCACAGGCGAGACCTTGCAGGGGGCGCAGCAAAAAGGCGTGGTGGTCATCGAAGGCCCGCTGCCGCCAGGGTGCTTGCAAACCCTGTGGGGCGACGACCAGCGTTTTGTGAAAACCTATTGGCAAAGCACTGCAGACAAATGGCATTACTCCACTTTCGATTGGGGCGTGCGCGACGAAGACGGCTATTACTTTATTTTGGGGCGCACCGATGATGTGATCAATGTGGCGGGTCACCGCTTGGGCACGCGTGAGATTGAAGAAAGCATCTCCCGCCACCCAAATGTGGCGGAAGTGGCGGTCGTGGGCGTGGCCGATCAGCTTAAAGGGCAAGTGGCCATGGCTTTTGTCGTGGCCAAAGACGCGTCTGCCTTGAGCGAGCCCGCTGCACGCTTAAAGCTTGAGGTCGAAATCATGAAGCTGGTCGACAACCATTTGGGCGCCATCGCCAGACCCTCTAGGGTGCTGTTTTTAAGCCTCTTGCCCAAGACCCGCAGCGGCAAGCTGCTGCGCCGCGCCATCCAAGCGGTGTGCGAGAAGCGCGACCCAGGCGACCTCACCACCCTTGACGACCCAACGCCTTTGCAGCAGATCAAAGAGCAGCTGGCTTAAAACGATAGTAACAATTGGTAACAATTGGGGTCAGATTCCAATTAATTCACGCGGCTTACCTAAGACAAAACAATTGGAATCTGACCCCGATTATTTGAAGCTTGTCGTGAAATAGTCAGACTTCGGTGGCACAATGGCTGCACACACTTGAGGGGCAGCCCCTTGGGTCGCATCTACCAGTCGGTTCAGCCGTGTCGTGGAGGGTTCTTCAACCAAGCTAATGTTTCCTGCAGGGAAACGGAGGTCAGCGTCATGAGCGATTCATCGCAGACGGGTTCGTCCGTCTACCAAGCCTATGCAGGCAACACTTACCTCTTTGGGGGCAACGCCCCTTATGTCGAAGAGATGTACGAAAACTACCTCGCCAACCCCGGCAGCGTGCCCGACAGCTGGCGCCAGTATTTCGATGCCCTTCAACACGTTCCCGCTGTGGATGGCAGCAATGCCAAAGACGTGCCGCATTTACCGGTGGTCAACGCTTTTGCCCAACGCGCCAAGCAGGGTGGTACCCGCGTGGTCATGGCCAGCGCCGACGCGGAAATGGGTCGCAAGCGCACCGCCGCCCAGCAGTTGATCGCCGCCTACCGCAATGTGGGCCAACGCTGGGCCAATCTCGACCCTTTGCAGCGCACCGAGCGCCCCGCTATCCCCGAGCTAGAACCGTCTTTCTATGGTTTTGCCGACGCCGACCAAGAAACCGTGTTCGACACCAGCAACACCTTTTTTGGCAAAGACCGCATGAGCCTGCGCGAGTTGATCAACGCCTTGCGGGAAACCTATTGCGGCACTTTGGGCGCGGAGTATATGTACACCTCCGACATGACCGAAAAACGCTGGTGGCAGCAAAAATTGGAAAGCATTCGCAGCAAACCCACCTTCAGTGTCGAGAAGAAAAAGCATATCCTCGACCGCCTCACCGCTGCTGAGGGCTTGGAGCGCTATTTGCACACCAAATACGTGGGCCAAAAGCGCTTCTCTTTAGAGGGTGGAGAAAGCTTTATTGCCGCCATGGACGAGTTGATTCACATGGCCGGTATCAAAGGCGTTCAAGAGGTGGTGATTGGCATGGCCCACCGCGGTCGCTTGAATGTGCTGGTCAACACCATGGGCAAACTGCCCGCCGATATGTTCGCTGAGTTTGACCACACAGCCCCTGAAGATTTGCCTGCAGGCGACGTGAAATACCACCAAGGCTTTAGTTCCGACGTGTCCACCCCCGGCGGACCGGTTCACCTGAGCTTGGCTTTCAACCCTTCGCACTTGGAGATCGTCAATCCGGTGGTCGAGGGTTCGGTGCGCTCGCGTATGGACCGTCGCGGTGACCCCAAGGGCAGCCAAGTGTTGCCCGTGTTGGTGCACGGCGACGCGGCTTTTGGGGGACAAGGCGTCAACCAAGAAACCTTGGCGCTGGCGCAAACCCGTGGCTACTCCACGGGCGGCACGGTGCACATCATCATCAACAACCAAATTGGTTTCACCACCTCAGACCCGCGCGATATGCGCTCCTCGGTGTTTTGCACCGATATCGTCAAAATGGTTGAAGCGCCTGTGCTGCACGTCAACGGCGACGACCCCGAAGCGGTGGTCTTGGCGGCCCAATTGGCGCTGGAATACCGCATGGAGTTTGGGCAAGACGTGGTGGTTGACATCACTTGTTTTCGCAAACTCGGCCACAACGAGCAAGACACCCCCAGTTTGACGCAGCCCTTGATGTACAAAAAAATCGCGGCCCACCCAGGCACGCGCAAGATGTACGCCGAGCGCTTGGCTTCGCAAGGCTTGGGTGAGAGTTTGGGTGACGAGATGGTCAAGACCTACCGCGCTGCTTTGGATGCGGGTAAAAACACCTCCGACCCGGTTTTGAGCAATTTCAAAACCAAATTCACCGTCGACTGGTCACCTTTCTTGGGCAAAAAATGGACGGATGTGGCCGATACCGCCATTCCCATGGCAGAGTGGAAGCGCTTGGCTGAACGCATCACCACCATTCCTGCCACCATTGCGCCCCATCCTTTGGTGAAAAAGGTCTATGACGACCGCGCTGCCATGGGCCGCGGCGATTTGCCGGTGGACTGGGGCATGGGCGAGCACATGGCCTTTGCATCCTTGGTGGCCAGTGGCTTTCCCGTGCGTTTGTCGGGTGAAGATTGCGGACGCGGGACCTTCACCCACCGTCATGCCGTGATTCACGACCAAAACCGTGAGAAGTGGGATACCGGCTCTTATATTCCTTTGCAAAATGCGGGCGACAAGCAATCGCCCTTCAATGTGATTGACTCCATCTTGTCAGAAGAAGCGGTGCTGGGCTTTGAGTACGGCTACGCCTCCAACGACCCCAATACCTTGGTGGTGTGGGAGGCGCAATTTGGCGACTTTGCCAATGGCGCGCAAGTGGTGATTGACCAGTTCATTGCTTCGGGTGAAGTCAAGTGGGGCCGAGTCAACGGCATCACGCTCATGCTGCCCCACGGTTATGAGGGCCAAGGGCCTGAGCACAGTTCAGCTCGCGTCGAGCGCTTTATGCAATTGGCGGCTGACACCAATATGCAGCTTGTTCAACCCACCACCGCCAGCCAAATCTTCCATGTGCTGCGTCGCCAAATGGTGCGCAACCTCAGAAAGCCTTTGATCATCTTCACGCCCAAGTCGCTGTTGCGCCACAAAGACGCCACTTCGCCTGTGGCCGAGTTCACCAAGGGCGGTTTTCAGACCATCATTCCAGAGCACAAGGACATCAAGGCTGACAAGGTCAAGCGCATCGTCATTTGCAGCGGCAAGGTGTATTACGACTTGGCCAAAAAGCGAGAAGACAACGACCACGACGACACGGTCTTGTTGCGCTTGGAACAGCTCTATCCTTTTCCGCACAAGGTGTTTGCTGCCGAGCTGAAAAAGTACCCCCATGCCAGCGAAGTGGTCTGGTGCCAAGATGAACCGCAAAACCAAGGTGCTTGGTTTTTTGTACAGCACTACCTGTTTGAAAATATGGCCTCTGGCCAAAAGCTGGGCTACAGCGGTCGCGCCGCCTCGGCTTCACCCGCGGTGGGTTACTCGCATTTGCACCAAGAGCAGCAAAAGGCTTTGGTGGATGGCGCGTTTGCTCGCCTCAAGGGTTTCATATTGACCAAGTAGGAAAAACACATCATGAGCATCATTGAAGTCAAAGTACCGCAACTCTCAGAATCTGTGGCTGAAGCCACCTTGTTGCAATGGAAGAAAAAAGTCGGTGACGCGGTAGCTGTCGACGAAATTTTGATCGATGTCGAAACCGACAAAGTGGTGCTGGAAGTTCCCGCACCGTCGGCTGGCGTTTTGGTTGAAATTCTCGCCATAGACGGCGCCACCGTGTTGGCCGAGCAACTCATCGCCCGCATTGACACCACGGCCACTGCTTCTGCGGCAGGCCCAGTGGTTGCTGCCAAACCCGCTGCGCCACCTTCTGCTGTGTCAGTACCTGCCAGCGCCAGTCACGCCGGTGTGGCCATGCCTGCCGCCGCCAAGCTGATGGCCGATAACCAGTTAGCCGCAGGCTCTGTTGCAGGAACAGGCAAAGACGGTCGCGTCACCAAGGGCGATGTTCTCGCCGCGGTGCAAGGCGGTGTGCAGTCCACTGTTGCGGTCATTGCTACGGGTATACCTACGGGCATACCCACCAAAACCTTGCCACAAGTTGTCGGCCCTTCGGTGGATTTAGGTGAGCGCCCCGAGCAGCGTGTGCCTATGACGCGTTTGCGTGCGCGTGTGGCCGAGCGGTTGCTGCAGTCGCAGTCCACCAACGCCATCCTCACCACCTTCAACGAAATCAATATGGCCCCGGTCATGGAGATGCGCAAACGCATGCAAGAGCATTTCGAAAAAGAGCATGGCGTGAAGCTGGGCTTCATGAGCTTCTTTGTCAAAGCGGCAGTTCATGCTTTGAAGAAATTTCCGGTGCTCAACGCCTCGGTGGACGGCAACGACATCGTTTATCACGGCTACTTCGACATTGGAATTGCGGTGGGTTCACCTCGCGGTTTGGTGGTGCCCATCTTGCGTAACGCCGACCAAATGAGCTTTGCCGACATTGAAAAGAAAATCGCTGAATACGGCCAAAAGGCCAAGGACGGCAAGCTGGGCATGGAAGAAATGACTGGCGGCACCTTCTCCATCAGCAATGGTGGAACTTTTGGCTCCATGATGTCAACCCCCATCATCAACCCACCCCAGTCGGCAATTTTGGGCGTGCACGCCACCAAAGACCGCGCCATGGTGGAGAACGGTCAAGTGGTGGTGCGCCCCATGAACTACTTCGCCATGTCCTACGACCACCGCATCATCGACGGCCGCGAGGCTGTCCTGGGTTTGGTGGCGATGAAAGAAGCGTTGGAAGATCCTGCGCGCTTGTTGTTTGATATTTAATGGGAAATGAGATGAGCAAACCATTCGATGTCATCGTCATCGGCGCTGGTCCTGGTGGCTACATCGCCGCCATTCGCGCAGCCCAACTCGGCTTCCAAGTCGCTTGTATTGACGAGTGGAAAAACGCAGAAGGCGGCCCCGCGCCCGGCGGCACCTGCACCAATGTGGGCTGCATTCCCTCCAAAGCTTTGCTGCAATCTTCGGAGCACTTTGATCACGCCAACCACCATTTCGCAGATCACGGCATCACCGCCACCGGCGTGAAGATGGACATCGCCAAAATGTTGGCGCGCAAAGACACCGTGGTCAAGCAAAACAACGACGGCATCTTGTATCTGTTTAAAAAGAACAAGGTCACCTTCTTTCACGGCCGTGGCAGCTTTGCCAGCAAGTCAGACGCGGGCTATGAAGTCAAGGTGACGGGCACATCCGAAGAGTCGCTGGTTGCCAAGCAAATCATCATCGCCACGGGCTCTAACGCCCGTGCCTTGCCCGGCACACCGTTTGACGAAGTCAATGTCTTGTCCAACGACGGCGCTTTGCGCTTAGGCGCTGTGCCCAAGAAACTGGTTTTGATAGGCTCGGGCGTGATTGGTTTGGAAATGGGCTCGGTCTGGCGTCGGCTGGGTTCTGAGGTCACTATTCTTGAAGGCCTGCCCACATTCCTGGGCGCGGTGGATGAGCAAATCGCCAAAGAGGCCAAGAAGGCATTCGACAAGCAAGGCTTGAAGATCGAGCTCGGCGTGAAAGTGGGAGAAATCGTCAATGGCAAAAAAGGCGTGGCGGTGAACTACACCAACGCCAAAGGCGAAGACTTCAAGTTGGACGCCGACAAACTCATCATCTCCATCGGGCGCGTAGCCAACACCTTGGGTTTACACCCTGATGCGGTGGGTTTGCAACTCGACGAGCGCGGCGCGATCGTGGTGGATGCCGAGTGCAAAACCAACCTGCCCGGTGTCTGGGCGGTGGGCGACGTGGTGCGTGGCCCCATGCTGGCGCACAAAGCCGAAGAAGAGGGCGTGGCCGTGGCAGAGCGCATCGCGGGCCAGCACGGTCATGTCAATTTCAACACCATTCCCTGGGTTATCTACACCAGCCCAGAGATTGCCTGGGTGGGCCGTACCGAGCAGCAGCTCAAAGCCGACGGCGTGGCCTATAAGTCGGGCACTTTTCCTTTCCTGGCGAATGGCCGAGCCCGCGCCTTGGGTGACACCACCGGCATGGTGAAGTTTTTGGCAGACGCTACGACCGATGAAATCTTGGGCGTGCACATGGTCGGGCCGCAGGTGTCCGAGCTGATTTCAGAGGCTGTGGTGGCGATGGAATTCAAAGCCTCGGCCGAAGACATTGCGCGTATTTGCCATGCCCATCCGTCACTCAGTGAAGCCACCAAAGAAGCGGCTTTGGCCGTCGACAAAAGAACCCTGAATTTTTAGCCGCTGGAGAACAAAACATGAATGCACCCGCAGAAGTTTCCGTCATGAACCACCGGCACGACACACTGGGTGACGGCATGTCGCCCCCTTTGCCTCAGCCGCAAAAATTCAGCAATGTGCAGGATGAGCGCTTGCATCGAAAACAAATGCTGGCAGCAGCTTTTCGTTTGTTTTCGCGTTTTGGTTTTGACGAAGGCGTAGCCGGACACATCACGGCTCGCGACCCTGAGTTCACAGACACGTTTTGGGTCAACCCTTTTGGGGTGCACTTCAGTCAGATCAAGGTCTCCAACCTGATTCGCGTGGACCACCGTGGCAATGTGGTGGAAGGCGTGTTGCCTGTGAACGAGGCCGCGTTTGCCATTCATTCACGAATTCATGATGCCCGCCCCGATGTGGTGGCCGCAGCTCACACCCATGCGCCGCATGGCCGTGCTTGGTCCACCTTGGGTAAGCCCTTGGACATCATCTCCTTGGATTCATGCGCGTTTTATAACAGCCATGTGGTGTATGACGATTTTGATGGCGTGGTGCTTGAGTTGGAAGAGGGCGTTCGGATTGCCAAAGCCTTGGGTCAAAACCGAGGTGTGATTTTGCAAAACCATGGCTTGCTCACGGTGGGGGACTCGGTGGAAGCCGCCGCTTGGTGGTACATCGCCATGGAGCGCTGCTGTCAGGTGCAGTTATTGGCAGAGGCCGCGTCGCATGGCAAGCCCTTGAAAATGGTCAGCAAAGCGGCTGCCGAACAAGCCTTCCCCATCGTGGGTTCTTCTTACGCCGGTTGGTTCCAATTTCAACCTTTATTGGCCCGTATTTCTAAAGATCAGCCCGATTTATTCGATTGAATGTAGGGGCTGGCTGCATTTAACAGCATGAAGAGTTCGCACCATGTGTATGTGGTCGAACTCGATTTTCGCGTTCTTCAAGAGCGCAAATTTTTAAAATCCAACCCTGATTACAAAACC
>JABMMR010000321.1 GCA_013205525.1 Burkholderiales bacterium
TTCTTGCATTTCCAATAGTGTTTGCACAACAAGAATCTGATGGTGATGTTGGCGGTGCTACAACTTACGTTATTGTAAACATCATAGGTGCTGTCGTGGATGTAGTAGCGGTTGCTCCTGCGGTTGCGTCCAGCAAAAGTGATGCCTGCCACACCTGCTAGTACCAGTACCCAACCAATCATGTCCCATCGTTATATCGATGGTTTTATGAAGACTTGGGGGCTGCAAAGTTTTTTTTAGTAGGTTTTATTTGTTTGGTGAGCAAATCTATCGTTACCCAAATCAAAAACAAAGTTGCCATTTACTACGCCGTTGGTATTGCGCTTTTTTCAGCCATTGCAGTGGCGCTCATCAAAATAGTGATTATTGTTGACCACAACAGCTGATTCTGCGTGGTTTTGACTTACCGGCCGGAGCCTCCAACAGCAGCCTTTGCCGGCACAAAACTTGTTTCCTCTTGGCTGCGAGAGGTGGTGGCACTGAACAATGTAAAGTTTCGGTTCAACCTAGCCCCACCATCTCTGGTCAAAGGTTGATAGACGAGATTGGCAGCATTGCCCGTGCGCGTGGTGGTCATGACATCAAAAGGTATTCGAAGATACAAACCCTTGTCGAAACTGCCTTCTCCAAATTTTTCTGCTGATACATTGGTTCTGGTGACCCAAGCACCCACAGACACCCCATTGGCAAATTTCTTGTTGACGTCCACTGTCGCGCCAAAGTCACCGGCCAGGTACTGACCGATATGCAGTTGCATTTGTGTGGATTTCCATCCAGTTTCCCAGTAGGCCGAAGCATGCCCAGTGTTCACCCGATAGCCTGTTTGTTCAGCAACATGATCAAAACCCAAAAGTTGATCAAAATTTCTCTGCTGCACCCGGTTGATGTCTAGTCCAAAAGCAAAAGGACTGTGCCAAGGCCGATACAACCATTCAGCCCCCAAGCCACCATAAGAGCTTTCTAAATAGCCAGCATAAATGCTGTAGTACTGATTGGTTGTCAGTTGATTGAAGTGGGTAATTTGTAAATTGGGAATATTGACTTGGGAGTTGGTCATGTATTCACGCAAATAGGTTCTCACTCTGGGTAAATTGCTAGGCCCGGTGTATTTGAATTTTTCGTAGTTGTCTAATAAGTGAAGACTCAACGAACCGGAGATAGAAAGATTTTCAGCAAGTCTGAGTTGCATAGGGAAAGCGACGCCGGCGCTGAACAATAAAAATCCATCGGGTCCACCTATGTTTTGCTGCCAGCTAGGTACCAAACCATAACTGAAGGTTGAAGGTGTTTTCTGCCAGAGGACTTCAGTGGCATAGCCCTCAGAATCGATAGGCGCTTGCGCAAGAATGGGCTCCTGCCTCTCAGAGGGTGGCACGTACTGCGTTTGTTGTTTGACCCATTCGCGTCGGTCTACAACACGTTCTGTCAGTCCAATGCCTTGTTCAACAATATTCAGCTCAAAGGTGTCAATATTGGATGGTGCATCCCGGTTCAAAACTGCAATGATGCGCTCAAGTCGATCATTCCAGTGCGCGCCAGAAGCCCCTTCAAGTACGATTCGCAGGGTGTTTGCCCTGTATTGGATATTGCTGACACCCCATCCACTCATGTCTCTGACGTCAGCAGCTGTTCCCACCCATTCGATTCGGTCTTTCAAGCTTCGCATGGGCGGCGCTAAGGTGATTCTGGGGGTTGGCAGATCTGAAACTTTAGGAACTGTCAATCGATGAACGGAGGTTTGCAGGGTCAAGCCAAACACCACAGCATTGCCCCGTTCAAGCCCTAACGAGATATGGGTGGAGGGATTTGGTCTGTAGGTCAGTCCCAAGTTGATGGGTATGTGCTGAGTGCGGTTGTTCCCTTGAGGCTCATTTTGGTAGTTATTGCCATCGAGCTCTGCTTTCAAAACCCAATGATCCCAAGGCGTGTGGTACTGAAGACCACCAAACAAGGCGCTGCGCCCTCTGAAGTAAGCAGCTGTGTTGGCTTTGCCGCCAGTGGCCACCCCTGCGCCGCGGGTGATGAAATTTTGGTTGAAGAGGGTCAAAGGATTTTTGATGTTGCCGCTTGAGCCCAAGTATCCCCAAGCCATGCCCAAACTCCAGTCATAGTCACCCATACGTTTGTTGGCTACAAGGTATTCGCTGGAAAACAGGCCTGTGCCACCTGCGTCAATCAGCCCTACAGCCAGTTGTGGAATGACTGAAGTTTCGGGCACAAGTTTGAGCTTCAGGTCTATGCTTTTGTCCTTGTAGGTCTGGTCACCAGACAGTTCAACGGGTCCGTATAAGCGGTTAAGAATATTGGTGTAGCGAAAACCTGCTTCAAGCCACTCAAATGGCTGCAAAACCACATTGCTGCGCTCATAGGGATAATTACGGCTGTAATGGAACCTCGCATCCCCTGCTTCGCCCATGCGTGCGCTTGGGGTCTCAAGCAGGCCGATAAAGCCCCAGTTATTGGCGCTTAGCAAGGGGTCACGGGCAGGCAAACTGGGGACAGCTTGGGGTGTGGTTTCCAACTTTGCCGGCCTAAAGTATTTCAAAACATTGTCGTAAGTTTGTGTGGCAAGAAACTCAGTCATTAAATAGCTTGTATTTGAAAGCAAGCCACTGTCTCTGTGCGGACTCCAGATCAAGGCGCCTGGAGCCAGTTCTGTCTGGGAACGCTCGTTCCATCGGGCAACCGCATATTCATGAATACCGCCATCAGCCTGCACCACCCAAGCCAAGTCAAGGTGGTTCAGAGTTTGCGGGTCACAGGCGCGAAGGTAGTCGCGAATTTGGGCGCCGCTTTGGTGCACGAGTGTGCACCGCGTTCCGTTTTGGTAGATCACACTGACTGTCGTGGGCCTCAGGGGCAGTGTCACCTTGTGATCAGAATCCAAAATGGGGTCACTGCCAGGGTGGGCCTGAAGCCAGCGCGCATTCGTTGCCTCCAAGCGCACTCTTGCGGTCACCGGCATGGCTTCAACAGCGGCTTGGAGTTGGTCGCTGATGGCAATTGGGCCTGTGCTCAGGATTGCCAGTTCCTCTAGCAAGGAATATTTAAGACGTGTTTGTGCTGACCGTTGCTTGGGAACTGTCCAAAGGGTTCCTAAGGGATAAGACAATGCGTTGGGTGTTTGGCGTAACAGCCAGTCACTTAAGCGCTCACCCTTTTTCACTTTCGCCGGGTCCGAGACAGCGGCGGCTGAATTCGATGGCACTTGGGCAGCAACAGGCAGGCATGCCAGCATGCAAAGCCAAATGGCGGCCAGGGATAGGTTTAGGGAGTTGCTGGCCATATTTGCCATGTGAAACAAAAATCATTAGAAAGACACTGGTCTGCGTAAACGACCGAAGCAACCCCATCTTTCACGCGCAAACCATAGCGGGCTGAGGGCAATCCATGGGCAGAATCCAACACTTTTTCTTCAAACCAGATCAACTCACTGGGGGACAAGCCAATCAACGGGGCGTTTTTGGGGGTGGGAATTTTGTACAAGTGCATAGACTGCACAATGCCAAAACGAAATCCTGGCATTTCATCAAGTTGCCGCGTGAATTTCACTGAAGACAAGGCCAGCAGATTCGTCCAAGCGGGTAAATTGTGGTTGCGTACATTTCGCCAGTCGGTTTCTAGTCCAGTTGTAGACAAGATGCGACCGTTTTGAAGCTGAATCACTTCACCTTCGGAGCTGTACCAAGTATGTGTGGGGCCTTCAACATCGGGGTCCTTGTAGCCCAGCACCATGAGCAAGGATCTGCCGTTGACAGTGACACGCAAATACCCAAATTTGGGGCTGAGCTTGATGCTGTCAATTTGCTTGCCGCTCCCCAGTGCTTCAGACAGGGTTAAGGTCACAGGCGTATGTCCGCATGAGACCAAGCCCATGAAAACTAACATCAATATGAGCGCTCTCAGCAGCATGTGTAAAAACAGACAGTTAGATGAAAAAAAACCGAGGCCTAAGCCCCGGTTTTAGATAGACAAGACAACGAAACTAAGCTGTCTTAAACAATCAGGTTCCTGTTGTTCCAGAAGCACCAGTTGTGCCAGTGGAGGCATTGATGGTTGTTCCAGTGATACCCAATGTAACTAAAGTGGCGTTGTAACTGGTGATGGTTGAGTTAGCTGCAGTTTGTGCTGCTGCGGCTGCGGTTACTGCAAGAGCATAGGATGTATTAAAAGTAGCAAGTTGTGCCGCTGTTACTCCAGCGGTAACAAGCGCAGCTCTGAATGCAGTCAATAAGGTGTTGACGGCAAGAGTATTTTCAGCTGCCGTTTTTGCTGTAACGGCTGCTTGGTAGCTAAGATTGGTCAATTCTGCTCTTGTACATGATGTAGTAGCAGCGCAAATCGAAACATTTGATGAATTAAGAACACCACTTAGGGTGGCTGCGCTAGCTGTGGTTAGGTTAGAGGCTGCCAAAGTTGCTGCGGCTGTGGCGGCGTTAGCAGTGGTAATTGCAGCGGTTACAGCAGCAGATTGTGCGGTCAATGCTGCACTACCAGTTACTGCTGCTAATGTTGAAACTGAAGTGAGGGCAGCAGTTGCCTGCGTCGCTGCTGCTGTTGATTGGGTCGCGGCTGCTGCGGCAGTTGTTGCAGCACTTCCGGCAGATTGATTGGCAGAAATAACTGAGGCTCCACTGCTACCGCTGTTCACGGAGGCAAGGACTGCAACACCAGCAACAGCGGCCACAACCACAGTGGTTGAAACGCCGCCGATGGCAGAGGCGGTAGCAGCATTAGCACCAGCAGCCTCTTGGGCGTGAAGTGAAGTGGTTAACAACATGGATGTTGCAAGTGCGAGAGAGAGTTTATTCAGTTGCATTTAGATTCCCCTAGTTAGAAAAATCTTATAGTAACTTAATTTGATGTCAAAGAAAAGGATTTTTCTTTAAAAACAAATACAGTGTGTTGTAAATTTATAAACCTATGTATTAATTTCAATTAAATCTATTTTATCTCGTTTAAAAATGGTATTGAGCTTTCAATCCGATCTCTCTGGTGGTGTTTGCAGGTTCGAACCAACCCTTGTAAACCTCAGACTTTGCAATTTTCCAAAAAGAAA
>JABMMR010000322.1 GCA_013205525.1 Burkholderiales bacterium
ACCATTTGCTCGACCGGCCCACCGGGTACGAATTGAATGACGGTAAAAGTCAGCAACAAAATCCCGAGCAAGGTGGGGATCATCAACAAAACTCGTTTCAAAATATAGAGAAACATATCAGCGTTCTCCTGCCAGATTGGCGGGCGTGGCCCACCAAGTTGATTGAATCCAGCTCTCGGGCTGGTAGTAACGTGGCGTGATATTGGGTTGCGCAAACCGCCCTGCCCGCCATGACACGCGGTGCACGCTGCCATACCAATGCGGCACGCTGTAGTGGCCGTGGCGCAGTACACGGTCTAGCGCTTTGCAAGCCGCCACAAGTTGTCCACGGGTTTGCGCCGCCACGACTTTGTCCAAGAGCGCGTCCACAGCAGGGTCTTTCACGCCAATGATGTTGCTCGAGCCCTCGGTGTCCGCCGACTTGGAGCCAAAGCGCTCGAGCAACTCGGTACCCGGGGCTTCACTGCCACCGATGCGGTTGCTGACGAGTTCGAAATCAAACACATCCATGCGCTTTTGCAAGACGGCGAAGTCCACCACTTTGTAGACCACTTTGAAGCCGAGTTTTTCCAAGTTTTTTTGGAAGGGTGTCACCACGCGGCCCATGGAGCCAGAGTTGTCTAAAAACTCCAAGGTGAAGGGCTCGCCCTTGGCGTTGCGCAAAGCGCCGTCGCGGTAAGTCCAACCGGCTTGTGCCAGCAAGTCGCGGGCTTGTCGCAAATGGTCGCGCAAGCTGTGGCCAGAGGCCGGGTCCAGGCTGGTGACGGGGGGCAGGGGCACGGGTTGGCTGAAGACGGAGGGGTCGAGTTTGCCCCGCAGGGGTTCAAGCAAATTCAACTCGTCGGTATCGGGCAGGTCTTTGGCCTCGAAATCACTGCCCACAAAATAGCCGCGCACACGGGTATAGGCTTGGTAGAACAACTGGCGGTTCATCCATTCGTAGTCCATGGCCAAACCAATGGCTTGGCGCACCCTTGCGTCTTTGAACTTGGGCAAACGCGTGTTGAACATAAAGCCTTGGAAGTCGCCGGCATTGCCATGCTCAAGCTCTTTTTTAATCAAGGTGCCGTTGTCAAACAATTTGCCCTTGTAGCCGCGTGCCCATTCCCGCGCCACAAAAGCTTGTATGTAATCGAATTCGCCGGCCTTAAAACCCTCAAACTGCGCGGTAGGGTCTTTGTAAAGGCGGTAGCTGATGCGGTCGAAATTGAACATGCCTTTACGCACATTCAGGTTATTTGCCCAGTAGTCGTTGTCGCGGACATATTGAATGTCTTTGCCGAAATCAACTTTACCCAGCTTGTAGGGGCCGGAACCGATAGGCACATCAGTGATGACCTTGTCCAAGGGCTTGTCTGCGCCCCATGTGTGGCTGAACACCGACATGCCGCCCACAATCAGCGGCAACTCGGCGTTCGCTCGCTTGAAGTTAAAGCGCACCTCGCGCTCGGACAGCACCACCACGCTGGCCACTTCGCTGAAATAGGTGCGAAATTGTGGCGCTGCTTCCTTGCTGGTGAGGCGGTCGAAAGAATATTTCACATCCAAGGCCAGTACAGGGTCGCCATTGTGAAACCGTGCCAAGGGGTTGAGGCGAAAGGTGACCGACAGCTTGTCCTTGGCCACGCTCACATCTTCGGCCAACAAACCATAGGCGGTGGTGGGTTCGTCGCTGTTGCCGGTGAGCAAAGTCTCCAACATCAACTGCCCCAGCCCCGGTGGCGCTGTTCCTTTCAAGGTAAATGGGTTGTATTTGTCAAAGCTGGAGGCGCGGGTGGGTGCCACCATGATGATTTCGCCGCCTTTGGGTGCCGAGATATTGACATAGCTGAAGCTGCCAAAGCCGGCAGGGTATTTGATGTCACCAAACTGGGCATAGGCATGGGCCGCCCAACAGCTGGGTGAAAGCAATACGCCTAAACAAAGTAAAAAAGTTCGCATGCGACAATTCTGCAAGATTTTCAGGAGCCTTAAAGATGCAGCCAAAAACAGGGTTTTTAGCCGGTAAGAAATTGTTGATCACCGGCGTTTTGTCCAACCGATCCATCGCCTATGGCATTGCCCGCGCTTGCCACGCTCAGGGCGCGGAGTTAGCGTTCAGTTACCAAGGCGAACGATTCAAAGAGCGTATCACTGAATTCGCCGCCGATTTTGGCTCCAGCTTGGTGTTCGACTGCGATGTGTCAAGCGACCAGCAAATTGCCGATTTGGTAGATGGCTTGACTGCGGTTTGGCCCCAGTTCGACGGTTTTGTCCATGCCATTGGTTTTGCGCCCCGCGAGTCGATTGCAGGAAATTTTTTAGACGGCTTGAGCCGTGAAGCGTTTGCCATCGCACACGACATCAGCGCCTACAGCTTTCCCGCCATGACCAAGGCCATGCTGCCCTTCTTTAACGACAAAGCCTCGGTACTCACCCTCAGTTATTTGGGTGCTTTGCGTACCGTGCCCAACTACAACACCATGGGTCTGGCCAAAGCCTCGCTGGAAGCCTCGGTGCGCTATTTGGCCGAGTCGCTGGGCAGCCACAACCGTGGTCTGCGTGCCAACGGCATCAGCGCGGGCCCCATCAAAACATTGGCAGCCTCGGGCATCAAAGGCTTTGGCAAGATTTTGGAGGTGGTCGCCAGCAACGCGCCGATTCGTCGCAACGTGACCATCGACGATGTGGGCAATGTCGCCGCCTTCTTGCTGTCCGATTTGGCCGCCGGCGTGAGCGCTGAAATCACATATGTGGATGGCGGCTTCAGCCAAGTGGTGGGCGGCATCGCAGATTAATCGGGGTCAGACCCCAATTGTTGCAATTGTTCCGCTCCACGCGCCAACGCCGTTCGGGCCAATTGCCAGACTTCACGCGGCGGCAAGGGTTTGAGCTTGTGGTCGCTCCAGACCTGTCGCCACAAACGCCCGCCGCGCTGGCCGTGGTACAGGCCCAGCATGTGCCGGGCAATCGCATACCAAGGGCAGCCGTCTTCGGCAAAGGCCCGTTCCATGTAGGCCACCATGGCCTCTTCCACCGCTTCGCGGCTTGGTACTTCGCGGTCATCGCCAAAAAAAGTGGCGTCCCAAGTGCCCAAAAGCCAAGGGTTGTAATAGGCCTCGCGCCCGACCATCACGCCGTCGGCATGCTGCAAATGCAGCGCAATGTCTTGGTTGGTCTTGATGCCGCCATTCACCGCGATCACCAGCGATGGAAAATCTTTTTTAAGCTGATAAGCCAGCTTGTAACGCAGCGGCGGGATTTCGCGGTTTTCTTTTGGGGATAGGCCATCGAGCCATGCGTTTCGAGCGTGCACGATGAACACCTTGCAACCGGCCTCGCTCACCTCGCCCACAAAGTCGCGCACAAAGTCGTAACTCTCGACTCGGTCAATGCCAATGCGGTGCTTCACCGTCACCGGCACATCCACCACATCCAGCATAGCTTTCACGCCATCGGCCACGGTGCGCGGCTCGTTCATCAAGCAAGCACCAAAAGCGCCGCGCTGCACACGGTCACTGGGGCAGCCGCAGTTCAGGTTGATTTCGTCATAGCCCCACTCCTGGCCCAGCTTGGCGGCATGGGCCAGATCGGCCGCGTCGCTACCGCCCAGTTGCAGGGCCACCGGGTGTTCTTCTGCATTGAAGCGCAGGTGGCGCTGTACGCTGCCGTGGCGCAAGGCGCCGGTGGTCACCATATCGGTATAAAGCCGCGCATGCTTGGAAAGCAGTCGATGAAAGTACCGGCAATGACGGTCGGTCCAGTCCATCATCGGGGCAACACTTAACCGGTAGTCGCTAAAGCGCTCTGTCACACCTCAGCCCACCCCACCAACCCCTCACTCAAGTCCCACAAACGTGCAGCGCGGGCTTGGTTTGTGGCTTTGGCAGACAAGGGTTGGGCAAAAGCTTCGCGGCCCTCGCGCTGGCGGTTACCCCAGCTCCAGTGCACACCCGACTGCGCAAACGCAGCGTCTGCGACCACCATAGCCACGCGCTCGCCGGAAAGAGTTTGGCTGACATAACCCTTGGTGATGTTTTTTTGGAACCAAGGAAAAATGGTTTGGAACGCTTTGGGGGTGTCGCGAAACAGCGCCGTGTCGGCCACACAACCGGGGTAGAGGGTGTTGAAAATGATGCCGGTCTGTTCGTGATAGCGGCGGTGCAACTCGCGGCTGATGATCATATTGCAGAGCTTGCTGTCTTTGTAGGCCTTGCCTGGCTTGAAAGCCTTGCCGTCAATCATGGCAATGGGCGTCAAAAAGCCCGCTTCCAGCCCTTGCAACTGACCCAAATCGGCAGGCGCTGGAATGGGCACTTTGCCGCCAAATTCTTCCGAATTGGCCGTGACCGTGCCCAAGGTGATGAGTCGCACAGGTGTTTGCTGCGTGTGGTTGGCCATCAGGGTGGGCAGCAACAAACGGCTGAGCAAAAAATGACCCAAATGGTTGGTGGCCACACTCAGCTCGAAGCCCTCGGGCGAGCGGGCGGGCTGTTTCAAACGCGGCTGGTAACTGGCGGCGTTGTTGAGCAACACGCGCAATGGCAAAGCAGAATCAATAAAGGCTTGGGCGAAGCTGCGCACGCTGGCCTGCGAGCCTAAATCGATATGCATGACGGTGTAAGCCGCAGGGTCTATCGACAGGCTTTGGGCAGCGCGTTGGGCTTTGGCCAGATCGCGACAGGCCATCACCACGAACCAGCCGCGCTTGACCAGCGCTTGGGTGGCGTAAAGGCCCACGCCAGAGGAGGCGCCGGTGATGATGACGGTGGGTTTATGACTTTGGTTCATGACGCGAGTTGAAGAACGACATTGCCAATCGACTGACCGGCCTCGACCGTTTCATGCGCTTGGGCCACTTGGTCGAGGGTGAAAGAAGGCAACAAACTGTGCTGCAAACTGTCGGCGGTGAGCATGGCGTTCAAGCCAGTGAGGCAAGCCAAACGATCTGCTGATAATAAATCGTAAACCAAGAAAAATTTCAAATTGAAGGAGCCAAACAGCATGGCTCTGAAAGCAACGCTGATGTCAGGTGGTGGGTTTGAGCCATAACAGACCAATTGCCCATGGTGCTTCAAAATGCCTTGGGCCAACCAGCCTGCGGTGGTGGAGAAGTCCATGTCAATCACCGCATCCACCCCCTGCCCTTGGGTCAAGGCTTTCACCTCGTTCACGGTTTGGCCATTTTTGTAAAACAGCGTGTGACTGGCACCCGCGGCCTTGGCGTGAGCGGCCTTGGCCTCATTGCCCACCGTGCCAATCACCGTGGCTCCCGCTTGCGACAGCATTTGGGTCAGGTAATGACCCACCGATGAAGAAGCGCCCGTCACCAGCACCTGCTTACCTTTGACGTCACCCGCCAAACGCATGGCTTGCAAGGCGGTGAGTGCTGGGATGCCCATGCAAGCACCTGCCTCGAAAGAGGTGTTGTCGGGCAAATACACGGCTTGCGCAGCAGGCAACACCACATACTCTGCGGCCGTGCCGTGGGGGCGTTGCCACTGGGCATTCCATGTCCATACCCGCTCGCCCATGCGCGTGGCCGGCACACCGGCACCCACTTGGTCGATGACGCCCGCGCCGTCGCTGTGCGGGATGATGTAAGGGGCGCCCAAAGGCCTAGCCATGCGTGACTTCACATCTGAGGGGTTCACCCCCGAGGTGTGTAACCTCAGCCTCACCTCACCCGCGCCGGCCTCTGGTGTGGGCCGCTCGCCCACCACCATCACCTCTTTGGCTGGCCCATTGCGTTCATACCAAGCTGCTTTCATAAGGTTGGTGTTCACAGTTAGCCCATATGCAAACCACCGTTGCAGGAGAAGTCTGCACCGGTGGTAAAGCCCGATTCATCGCCCGCCAACCAACCCACGATGGAGCCGATTTCTTCGGGCGTGCCCAAGCGCTTAACAGGAATCGTGGCCACAATTTTTTCCAACACATCGGGCTTGATGGCTTTGACCATGTCGGTGCCGATGTAGCCAGGACTGACCGTATTGACCGTCACGCCTTTGTTGGCCATTTCTTGAGCCAAGGCCATGGTGAAGCCGTGCATGCCGGCTTTGGCCGCCGAGTAATTGGTTTGCCCCGACTGGCCTTTTTCGCCATTCACAGACGATATTTGGATGATGCGACCCCAGCACTTCTCCACCATGCCAGGGACAACTTGCTTGGTCACATTGAACATGGCATTCAAGTTTGTGTCGATCACGGCTTTCCAGTCGTCGACCGTCATCTTCAAAAACATGCGGTCACGGGTGATGCCGGCGTTATTCACCAGCACATCGATGGGGCCGTGTTCTGCCACCGCTTTGCTGAAGGCATCGGTGGTGGACGTCCAATCGGCGACATTGCCCACCGAGGCGTAAAAGCTGTAGCCCATGAGTTTTTGCTCACCCAGCCATTTGTCAAAGTCACGGCTAGGACCGCAGCCAGCAATGACTTTGTAGCCCATTTTGTGCAGCCGATGGCAAATAGAGGTGCCAATGCCGCCCATGCCACCTGTCACGTACGCGATTTTTTGACTCATAACTTTTTATCTCCTTTGATGGGTTTTTTGGGGATCTTCAGGCGCGCGATTTAACGTAGCGCCCAGGTGCGGGTTCTATGGCCTTGAACTCACCGCGCCCGTATTTTTTCGGGGCGGCAATTTGCTGTCCGGCATGGGTTTTCAGCCAAGCCGCCCAATCGGGCCACCAACTGCCAGCATGTTCTTGGGTTTTGGCATGCCAGTCGCCAAAGCGCTTGGGGAAACTGTTGTCTTTGCGGGTCCAGTAACTGCGTTTTTTCGCGTCAGGCGGGTTGATGACGCCGGCAATGTGCCCCGACGCGCCCATCACAAAACGCTTGGGGCCCTGAAAAACTTGGGTGCTGGCATAAGCCGCAGCTATAGGAACAATATGGTCTTCTTTAGAGCCATAAATATACACAGGGGTGTCCACACGGCGCAGGTCAATCGACTCGCCGCAGACGGTGGCCTTGCCGGGTTTGACCAAATTATTTTCCAAATAGGTATTGCGCAAATACCAAGCGTACATAGGGCCAGGCAAATTGGTCGCGTCGCTGTTCCAGTAAAGCAAATCAAACGGCGGCGGTGTTTCCCCTTTGAGGTAGTTGCCCACCACATAATTCCAGACCAAATCGTTTGGACGCAAAAAACTAAAGGTTTGCGCCATATCGCGACCCGCCATCAAACCGCCTTCGGAAAATTGGGCTTCGCGAAATTTAACAAAAGCTTCGTCTATAAACACATCCAACACACCTGTGTGGCTGAAGTCAACCAAGGTGGTCAGCAAGGTGGCGCTGGCCACGGGGTCTTCACCCCGCGCCGCCAACACCGCCAAGGCGTTGCTGAGGATGGTGCCGCCCACACAAAAACCCAAGGCATTGATTTGCGGCATATTGCCAATGCGCCGCGCCGCTTCAATGGCCGCGAGGGCACCTTTTTCCACATAATCGTCCCAACGGGTGTGGGCCATGGACGCGTCGGGGTTGCGCCAACTCACCACAAAAGTGCGGTGTCCCTGAGCCACGGCGTAGCGAATGAGTGAATTTGCCGGTTGCAAATCCAAAATATAAAACTTGTTGATGCAAGGCGGAATCAACAAAAAAGGACGCTGGTAAACCTTGGGGGTGAGCGGTTTGTATTCCAACAGTTGAAACAACTCGTTTTCAAACACCACCGCGCCTTCGCTGGTGGCCACGTTTTTGCCCACCTCAAACAGGCTCTCGTCGGTCATGGACACATGACCTTGTTGCAAATCATGCAACATGTTTTGCACGCCCTTGGCAATGCTTTCGCCTTTGCTGTCGATGGCTTTTTGCTGCGCCTCGGCATTCAGCGCCCAAAAATTGCTGGGTGAAGATGCCGCGGCCCACTGCTCTACCGCAAAGCGTATGCGGGCGCGGGTTTTGTCGTCAGTGTCCAAGGCATCGGTCATGGCCATCAAGGTACGGGCATTGAGCAAATACATGGCGGCAGAAAAAGCGGACAACGGGTTGTGCTGCCAAGGCTCGGCAGCAAAACGACGGTCTTTCAGCTTGGGGTTGTCTTGCAGGCCTTGCTGCCACAAGGACATGGCTTCTTGGGCATACGCTGACTGCAGTTGACTGAGTTGCTCGCCATGAAAATTCAAGTTTGGCAACCAAAGGGAACGAGGATGGGTGGGCATGGCGAAGGGTCAAAAAATGTTCATCCATCTTATGCCAAACCTCTTACAACAACCTGCCATTTAACCCAGCAAGGCTATGCCCGCGGCGAATCGCCCTGTGACCGAATCTCTTCGGTAGGAAAAGAAAACCGAAGGGTTTTCAAAAGTGCACCAAGAAGGTGTGCTGTCATTACCTTCAATTTCCCCTGCTGACCAATCGGCTAAGCGCTGGCGGGCGAGCAGCGCCAAATCACACAAGTATTTACCCTTGGTTGGCAAACTCTTAAAAGCGTAGGCAGCCAAAGGATCATGAGCCAGAAAAGCCTCGCGCACCTCTGGCCCTACTTCAAAAGCGCGAGGGCCTATGCAGGGTCCCAGCCAAATCTGCACATCTTCTAAAGCGCCCCGACTGACCAAAGCGCGTCGCATGGCCTCCAACACCCCACCGCGCTTAGGCTCACCGGCCAAACCACGCCAACCGGCATGGACTGCGGCCACCATTTTTTTGCGAGCGCTGTAAAACAAAATCGGCAGGCAATCGGCCACCATGACGGTGCAAGCCACGCCGGCCTCTTGGGTGAAACAGGCGTCGGCTTGTTGTCCATCGGGCGTGTCATGGTGCAACTGCGCCACTACACTGCCATGGACTTGGCGCATGAAGACGGGGCGTTGTTGCAACTCTAAGGTGAGTAACTGCCGGTTGTTGAATACCGCTTGCGTATCCTCGCCTACATGGTCGCCTAAATTGAAACTGTCATAAGGCGGCAAAGACGAGCCGCCGGTTCGGGTGGTGCAAAACACCTTCACCCCAGACCAAGCGGGCATATAAGGAAAAAGCTCAGGCTTCAAAGTCGGGACAAGCTGAGGGTTGGGCTTGGCTGAAAGCGGGCAAGGCCATGCAGGCATCAAATATTTGCATGGTTCGGTCGAGCCCGTTTAAATCTACTTTAAAACGCTTGGCGTTGAAGATTTGTGGCACCAACACGCAATCGGCCATGCTGACTTGGTCGCCATGGCAAAAAATTCCCGTTTCAGCTTGTTGCAGCTGTTTTTCAAACGCCTCTAGCCCTGAGCGTACCCAGTGGTGATACCAGGTGTTTTTCGTGTCTTCGTCCAGCTTCAAAGTGCCGCTGAGGTATTTCAAAACCCGCAGGTTGTTCAAGGGATGGATCTCACACGCAATCGATTGCGACAAGGCACGCACCCGCCATTTACCCGCTGCGTCGCTGGGCAACAAAGCCGGTTGCGGGTACTGCTCATCTAAATATTCCATGATGGCCATGGACTGCGTCAAGCGCAGGGCATCAATTTCCAGCACGGGAACCAAGGCGTCAGCGCTGACAGCGGTGAAATCGTCTTGAAGCTGCTGACCCGAACCCAAATGCACTGACACGTAGTCATAGCTCAGGCCTTTGAGCGCCAAAGCGATGCGCACACGAAACGAGGCAGATGAACGGAAATAGGAATAAAGCTTCATGGCCATAGGATAAGCTTTTTGGAAAGTATTCAAGGCCATAGGCGAATCGATACACTCTCCTCCCAAGACTGACCCTAGCGAAGAGCCTCTCTTGATCAAAAACCCTGTCAAACATTGCCGCAACTGTGGCACAACTGTTGTCATGCGCTTGCCTGACGACGGCGACACCCGAACGCGTGCGGTTTGCCCAGCCTGCCACACCGTTCATTACGACAACCCCTTGAACGTGGTGGGCACCATCCCTGTGTGGGGCACGCAAGTGCTTTTATGCAAACGCAA